>JAFQYI010000126.1 GCA_017406505.1 bacterium | reverse complement strand
TGCCCATTTAATAACTTCTCTTACTTCAGTTGCATCAGAAGGTGCGATTACCGGCATATGCGGAATAGCTCTCATAATTGCAACATCTACCAATTCTAGATGGCTTGCTCCATCTTCACCAACAGTAATACCACAATGTGTTGCTACAATTTTAACGTTAAATTTCGGATAACAAACTCCATTTCTGATTTGTTCCCAAGCTCGACCTGATGCAAAAACTGCGAAAGTTGAAACAAATGGTACTTTTCCTGTTGTTGATAATCCTACAGCCATTGTTACAGCATCTTGTTCTGCTATTCCTGCATTAAAAAATCTTTCAGGAAATGCTGTTTTAAAATGTTTTGTCATTGTTGAACCGGAAAGGTCGCAATCAATTACTACTATATTTTTATTTGTTTTTCCAAGGTCGGCAAGTGTTAATCCGTATTCGCCTCGTGCTGATTTTTTTATTACTTCTGTCATTTTTTCAACCCCCATTACTTCAATTCTTCTAATGCTTGTGCTAATTGTTCATCATTAGGAGCTTTACCATGCCAACCAGCTTGATTTTCCATAAATGAAACACCTTTACCTTTTATGGTATTTGCCACAATAACTGTCGGTTTATCTGTTGATTCTTTTGCTTTTTCTAATGCTTCGTATATTGCATCAATATTATGTCCGTCAATTTCAATTGCATTCCAGCCAAATGCTTCAAATTTTGATTTTACATCACCAACAGCCATTACATCTTCTGTATTTCCATCAATTTGAAGTCTGTTTCTATCAACTATTCCAATAAGGTTATTTAATTTATAATGGGCAGCATTCATTGCAGCTTCCCAAATACTTCCTTCTTGAAGTTCACCATCTCCCATCAGAGCATAAACAAAAGAATTTTTCTTATCTATTTTCAATCCTAAAGCCATTCCACAAGCTATAGATAACCCTTGTCCCAATGAACCTGTTGAAACTTCTATACCTTTAAGTTTTGTACAGCATGGATGTCCTTGAAGTTTTGTTCCAAACTTTCTGTATTGCAGCAAATCTTCTTCAGGGAAATATCCACAATGAGCTAGTATTGAATATATTGCAGCTGAAGCATGCCCTTTGGATAATACAAATCTGTCACGATTTTCAAAATCAGGATTTTTATCCCAATCTGGATATTGTTTCATAACTTTTGTGTATAAAACTGTAAGTATATCAATAGCCGAAAGACTTCCTCCTGGATGTCCCGATTGTGAATTGTGTATCATTTTTACAATATTAGCTCTAAGCTTTTTTGTAATATTTTGAATTTCGGTAACTTCTTCTTTAGATAAGATTTTCAACATAAACCACCTATTTTCTTCTATAATACATACAACATAATTATTTTTTATTAATTATAACCTTAAACAAGAATAATGGTAAAGTAGGAAACATTCTGTTAAATCTTGAAGGGTCTTTTATTAATCTCCATAACCATTCACAACCAATTTTTCTAAATAGCAGAGGAGCTCTCTTTACTTGTCCTGACCATACATCAAAACTACCTCCTACACCTACGAACATTGTATGAAAAAATTCATTTTTATATTTATTTATAAAAATTTCTTGTTTAGGAACACCCAAAGCTACAAGGACAAGTTTGGGATTAACATTTTTCAATTCATCAATTATTGTTCGTTCATCATTTTCAGAAAAATAACCGTTTCTAATATATGCAACATTTAAATTTGTATATTCTGTTTTTAAATTTTTTGCTGCGTTTTGAACAATTTCTTCTTTTGCACCTATCAAAGCTATAGGTAAAGAATGCTTTGCACAATATTCGATTAGTCTTTTAGCAAATTCAATACCGGGAATTTGTTCTTGAATGATACCTTGAATTTTAAGTGCAATTTTAATTCCCACACCATCAGGAATCACCAAATCTGCATTCTTTAAAATTTCCGAAAAAACTACATTTTCATTTGCCAATGCAATCATTTCAGGGTTTATTGTAACGGTTTGGGTGCTTTTTTCTGTTGATTTTTCAGTAATAGTTTCTATAGCTTCATCAAAACTTAATAAATCAACTTTATAACCTAAAATTTCAGATATTTTTCTCTCCATACAAATATTATACTTCAAAAATATATAAAATTTTGTATTTTTACTATTTTTTACAAAAAATAATCGACTTAAAATAAAAATACGTAATTTTTACGCATTTTTATAAACTTTCTACATTTAATTATTATTTCATAAAATAATAATTAATCTAAATAAAAAGATGTAACAACTTTGTGCATATCTTCGGCATATTGAGTTGCATTATGCAATGTTGTAGAAGTATGAGAAAGAAAACAAATTAATTGCTGACACTCATCAATAATTTCTCTATTACAAATACGGCTGGCATCTGCCAATGTCATCATTGCTCTGTCAGGATGCTCAATTATATTGTGTACTCCAATCAATTGGTCCTGAACATCAGAAGGCTGCTGCCCTATTGTTTGAGGAAGTATAACTCTCAATTTTTGAGGATCGGCAGACATTGCTCCTCTAATTGCTGCTGCATTTGTTCCACTTGAACCACCGGAAGTTATAACTGTATTTCCTTGTTTTACAAGTGCATAAGCCAAAATTTCTATCAATTGTTGATGTGTAATAGGCAAATTACGGCTACCAATTATTGCAACTTTTTTTGCTGATTGATGAATCGCCGCAAGTTCCATTGCTAACTCATCTACAGTATTTGAATCTTTTTCACTTACTGTGTCTAAATCATCAAGTGGTACCATAATAGAATTTTGTTTTGGTGTATTATCTTCAGCCATATTACTTCCGTTTCAATTTATCTGCTTTTAGTAAAAATATATTATCACAATTTTTTAAATTATAAAAGTATCACATATAAAAATTTTTTGTATAATTTTCAAAACCTTGTATTGAGTGTATTTTTGCCAATTATAAATATGTAATAAAATTTTACTGTAAATTATATTTTTAACAAGTTATCATTAAATGTAAATTTGAAAGAATATCATGATAAATTTTTTAGACGGATTAAATAATGAACAAATTCAAGCTGTTGAACATAATGAAGGCACTCTAATTATCCTTGCTGGAGCAGGTTGTGGCAAAACTAAAGTTTTAACATCAAGAATTGCTAATTTAATTCAACATGGCAATTCAGCTTATGAAATTTTAGCAGTTACTTTTACAAATAAAGCTGCAAAAGAAATGAAAGAAAGACTTGCTAAATGGTTAGGAGAAGAATGTGTTAAACGCATGTGGGTCGGTACTTTTCATGGTATTGCCGGAAGAATTTTACGCTCTGATATTGACAAATACATTTCAAAAGACGGTAAAAAATACGATAAATCGTTTGTCATTTATGATGATTCAGACATGAATGCAATTATTAAAAATGCCCTTAAAAAATTAAATTTAGATGAAAAAGTTTATCCTGTAAAACAAATCAGACAAGTTATCTCTGACTCAAAAAACAAAATGATTACCTCTTATGATTTTGAAACAAGAGCAAGGTCTTATCGAGACCAGCAATATGCAAAAATTTATACAGAATATCAAAATCAGCTTGCTTTAAATAATGCCGTTGATTTTGATGATATGCTACTTATGGCATGTGAACTATTAAAAAATAATCCTGATGTTAGAGAAAAATATTTTAAACGCTTTAAGCATATACTTGTTGATGAGTTTCAAGATACTAACCTTGCACAATATAATTTTATTAAATCTATATATACAAATGATAATCCGATGTATACACCTGAAAAAAGAAGTCTTTGTACAGTTGGAGATATTGACCAATCTATATATAGTTGGCGTGGTGCTGATTATAGAATTTTATTAAATATGCAGGTTAATTTTCCTGATGCAAGATTGATAAAACTGGAACAAAATTATCGCTCAACAGGAACGATTTTAAACGCAGCAAATGCCATTATCAAAAATAATATGGAAAGAACTGAAAAAAATCTTTATTCAAATCTTGGAACAGGAGAACCTATTGAAGTTTTTGAATCCGGAGATGAAGATGAAGAAGCTGATTATATTTTACGTAATATAAAAAGTTTAAAAAATAATTTCAAGTTGTCAGAGATATGTGTTTTATATCGTACTAACTCTCAATCCAGAAAAATTGAAGATGCTTGTATATACCATTCTATACCTTATAAAATTGTTGGTGGACAAAAATTTTATGACCGAAAAGAAATTAAAGATATTGTTGCATACTTAAAGCTTGTTTCTAATCATTCTGACTCACAGAGTTTGGCAAGAATTATCAATGTTCCTAAACGTTCAATAGGTGAAACTACTGTAACAAAATTACGTGAAATCTCTGCTCAACAAGGTATATCTATTTTTGAAATTTTATTTGAAATAGATAACTATGATGACTTTTCATCAGGAACAAAGACAAAATTAAAAAATTTTTATAATTTAATATTAAAGCTTCAAGAAAAAGAACATACGATGCCGTTACCGGACTTTATTACATACTTACTTGATGAAACAGGCTATATAAACGGTTTGAGAGAAACAGAAGACGAAGTAACGGCAGAATCAAGAATTGATAATATACAAGAATTTATAAATGTTGCAAAAGAATTTGTACCTACAGAAGAAGGTCAAGATAATATTTTAGGAGAATTTCTGAGTCAAGTTGCATTAGTTTCGGATATAGATACTTATGAGGAAGAAGATAATGCATTAACATTGATGACATTGCATAGCGCCAAAGGTCTTGAGTTTGACGTGGTATTTTTAGCAGGACTTGATGAAGGTATTTTTCCACACAGTCGTTCTTTAAACACACAGGGATTTGCTGCTGATGCAGAGATGGAAGAAGAAAGACGTCTAATGTATGTTGGAGTTACAAGGGCAAGAAAAAAACTTTATATAACGCATGCTGAACGTCGTAAAATGTGGGGAAATTATCAGTTTTATAATCCAAGCAGATTTATTGGAGAAATTCCTAATAACCTTAAAACAGGCTGCGTAGTTGAAGAACGCAAAAAATCTTCACAAAATAGTTATAATTCTCGTTCTTCATCATTTAATACATCAACTAATAAAAAAAATACAAATTCATTTATAACATTTGAGAATGGAAAACTTGCTCCACAAACAACATTTGGTAAAAATTTTATAGCTCCACAAAAAAGAGCTTTTGTATCTAATAAATCTGGTAATAGTGAAATAAATAAACAAGCTAATGAAGAAAAAATAAAAAAGATTTTAGACGATAATCCAATAAAAAGAAGAATTGCAGAAGCTAGAGAAAGAGCATCTATCCAATCTCAAAAAAATGCAAGCAATATGGTTACTGAAGAATTTCAAAAGGGAGATAGAGTATTTCATTCGCAATTTGGAGTAGGATATATACAAGAAGTTAAATCTGTAGCCGGAACAACATTATATATTGTTGAATTTGGAAAATACGGTCAAAAATCTTTTGATAGTTTACTTTCTCATCTCAAAAAATTTTAATAATTTATTGACATATTTTATAAAATATTAATTGTTCATTTTTCTTTCATTTAATCTTTTAGAAAATTCATACATTATGATACTTGCTGCTGTTGCTAAATTTAACGACTCTACATTACAAGTTGAAATTTTTGTATTATAATGGGACAATTGTAATATTTCTTCACTTATACCATTTGCTTCACTTCCCAGAATTAAAATTATTTTATCCCACAATATGATTTCCTCAGGAGAATTGAAATTAGTATCGTGTATATCCGTTGCTATAAATTGATAACTGTAAAACTCTTTTAATATAAAAGGATTTGCTAATCTTGCAATAGGTATTTTAAAAAAATTTCCTGCAGAAGAACGAATAACTTTTGGATTGTATATATCTACACAATTTCCGTTTAACAAAATCCCTTCAAATCCGAAAGCAACTGCCGAACGTATTATTGTCCCCATATTTCCAGGATCTGAAATTCCATCTAAAAGTAATAATTTATCATATCCCTTTAAATCAAACATATCATATATTCTCTGAGATGCTACAGTTATAACTTTAGGTGGTGTATCAGATGAAGAAAGTTTTTTCATTATAGCCTCTGTGGCAATAGTAACTTTATCTTGAGGCAATTTGTCAATTTTATCGTATTCTTCTGAAACAAATATATCTTTTATTTCAATATTGGCATTTAAAATATCTTCGAGAGATTTTTCGCCTTCTACAGAAAAAAGTCCTGTTAAAAATCTTACTTTTGAATTAGATAATTTTGCATACTCAACAACTGTCGGATTAGTTACTGCTGTAATTTTTTTTACCATAATTTTGCCAGTCCTCTAAAAATTTAAGTTCTTTTTTTGAAAGAATTGTTTTGTCAATAAGTTTTTCTTCAAACGGATAGCGAGAAAGTACTTCTAATTTTAAATTTGAAGAAAGCTCTTTTACATAAACTGCATTTTCAAGCCTTATTCCACCTGTACCTTGTTTATATAATCCCGGTTCTATTGAAAATACATAATGCTTTTTAAAAGGTTTTGCATAAACATCAAAAGGTGCACATACAGGAGGGTGTTCATGCACAGAAATACCTATTCCGTGCCCCGTTGAATGCGAAAAAAGCCAACCATTTTTTTCTTCTGATTTTAATTTTTTACGAGTATTTAAATCTATATCTTGCCAAGTAGTATTTTTTGTATACTTTTTTGTATATGTTGAAACAAAAGCTTGAAAAACTTTTGTATACATTATTTTTTGTTCTTTTGTAGGAGAGCCCTTTATAAAAGTTCTAGTTATATCAGTAGCTATGCCACCTTCAAAATATCCACCACAATCAATCATTATTAAATCGCCGTCTTTTATTTTTTTATTTTTTGAGGCAACCGAATAATGAATAATAGAAGAATTTGCTCCTGATGCAATAATAGGTTTAAAACTTTGAGCCATTGCTCCTTCTTCTTTAAAAAAATTTGTTATTGCACAATACAAGTCATATTCTGTCAATTCTTTTTCAGAATTAATTAAATCTTCCATTTTTTTTAAAACTTTATCTGTTTTTATAAAAGATTCTTTTAAATGTGCAATTTCATTATTATTTTTTTCTGATTTTATTTCAAAAATATTTGAATCAATAATTTTATTTGATAAATTAATACACATACAATCTGATTGAGAAATTGTAGTTTTATCAATTAAAATTTCTTTATTTTCTAAATTTTCTATATAATTTTTAAATTCTGATAATTTTTTAACTTCAAGACCTTTAAAATCAAAAGGAATTGTTGAATTGCTAAATAAAACAATTTTATTTTTTGATACTACAGCTTTTGCCCTCGGTGCTGACGAATATGGAAAGTCATAGTTGCGAAGATTTGTTAAATAAGCAAAATTAACAGGTGTTGTAACCAATAAAATTTGATTATTTTTTAATTTGGAAGAAAAATATTGAAATTTCTCTTCTTCTGATAATCCTGAAATGTTTTTATTAACAAGAGTAAGAGAAACATTTGTATAATCATTTTGAGATAAATCATCAATGGGGTCATTATTTATATTTTTAATACAAATATTCTTCTCTTTAGCTTTTTCAAATAATTTTTCATAAAATGAAACAGAAATTTTATTAGTAGTAACCGTTAATGTTGAATTTTCATTCAGAATCCCTAATATTTCATTTACAGGAGAACTTCCTTGCTGCATTTTTAAAACAGTTACAATATTATGATTAACTTCATTATCAGCTTGTTCATGGTATCTTCCATCTACAATTTGATAAACTTTATCTTTTGTAACAATACAATCTCCCATTGAACCGGAAAAGCCTGTAACTTTGTATCTGGAATTTAATTGCAAAATATTGTATTCAGATAAAAATTCATCAGCTGAATTGATTAAAATAGCATCAGAATTGTTAGACTCAAGAAACTGTCTTAATTTTATGATATAATCATTCATCTTAATCTTTATCCGTAACTAAAATTAAATGCCAACCGAATTGAGTTTGTATAGGATTGGTAATTTTATTCAAATCTGCATTAAAAGCTGCATCTTCAAAAGCCTTAACCATAACCCCTCTGTTAAAATAGCCTAAATCGCCACCATCACCACCTGAGGGGCACATTGAATATTTTCCTGCAGCATGAGAAAAATCAATTTGACCATTTTCAATATCTTGTTTAATTTTTAATGCTTCTTCTTCAGTTTTAACTAAAATATGGCTAGCTTTAACTCTATTTGTCATCATTTTCTCCTAATTTTTTTTAAAGTATATCACACATATAAAATTTATGGAAAAGACAAAGATATATTATGGTAAAAATTTTTACTTTAAAAAGTAGCTAAGCTATAAATACTTTTTATATTAATGCTCTTATTTTAACATTAAATGTTTTGATAAGTAAAAATTATTTTACATTATCATTCATATCACAGTAGTAATTTATAGGGCAAAAAGGACACATTGGTTTTGTTGGTCTACATACGTTTTGTCCTAATGTTACAAACTCAGTATTTAATGTTATCCAATATTTTTGAGGGATAATTTTCCTTAACATCATTTCAGTTTCTTCCGGAGTTTTTGTTTTTATAATACCAAGTCTGTTAAAAATTCTATGTACATGTACATCAACACATATTGCAGGAATATTAAATCCCTTTGCCATAACAAGATTAGCCGTTTTTCTTCCAACCCCATCTAACTTTAACATTTCTTCAATAGATGAAGGAACTTCTCCATTGTATTCTTCAACTATTTTTTTAGACAAAGCTATGATTTGTCTTGCTTTATTTCTATAAAAACCTACAGGATAAATTGCTTCTGCTAACTCTTGTTCGTTTACATTCATCATATCTTCAGGTGTCGATGCAAGCTCAAGCATTTTTAATGTTGCAGGATATGTTGTAACATCATTTGTTCTAAGTGATAAAATACAAGCAATCAATACTATATATGGATTTTTTTGCTGTTCCATAAATGTTACAAATCTGCTTCGCCTTATCTTGGCAAATTTTAAACTTTCAAAAATTTCATCAATTCTTTGTTCTAAATCCATTTTTTCTTTCATAATATATTTTTATCATAAAAATATTTGAAATACAAAACATACACATACTTTATAAACCCTTAGTAATATCACTAATCATAAATGTCAAAAAAATACAAAACCCCAGATAAAAGGATTTTGTATTTTTGTATTTTTGTATTTTTGTATTTT
>JAFQYI010000125.1 GCA_017406505.1 bacterium | reverse complement strand
TTTTGTTCAACTTTTGGAGCAATCTCTTGCTTTTGAATTTTATTATTTTGAATATTATCTATAACTTTTTTATTCGGTTGATTTTGTTTATTATTTTTTTGTTCTGTTTTTGAATTATTATTTGTTTTCGTTTGTTGTTTTACTTGTTGTTGATTTTTGTTAGTTTGAGAAGTAGTGTTAGCTTTTTGTTTATTATTTTGTGCCTGTTGAATTTGTGTTTGTGGGATATTAACGTCTATTTTAATTTCAGGTATATCTACTTTTATCTTAGGGGGATTAATATCAATGTTTGGAGTTTCCATTTGAATTTCTACATTTTGAATATTTGCGTTAGTTTTTTCCGTCATCATAGATATTTTAAAATTTTTATTCTCAAATACAATCGGCTTGTGAGTTTTGGGTTTATATACACAAACTACGGTTGTTGAAATTATTAATATTAATATAAAAAAATTGATAATAAATTTGTTCATTATTTATCTGCTTTCGCCATTATTTCTTCTAAAGCATATAATCTGAATTTTGTATTTCCAAGTAAAAAAGTTTCAGCTAATAATAAAGAGGTAGGAACTAACGCAGCTATAATACTTAAAATTAGTCCGTAAAAATCTTGTCCTATTTCATTTGTAAAATATGATACATTCATTGTAAATTCAATTAATATAATTGCTGCTGCTACATAAAATGTAAAAGACATTTCTTTTTTTGCTCTTGAAGTACCTTCTAATCCATATATTTCAGCACAATGAACAAGATAATTGCTAAAACCATCTTGTTTTATTACGTCCGAATTACTAATTTTTCTTGATATTTCAAAACCATGTACAAAAAGAAAAAATGCAAATAATATCATAAACGTTGCAAGAATTAGAAATATTGGAGAAAACCTAAAACTTGAACCTGATATACGAATCCAACCTGCTGCATCAGGAAAACATAATGCCAATGTGTTTGATACCCCAAATGCTAAAAATGGTGCTGTTATAATGCCTGTTAGTGTTTCAAAAAATTCTTTTATATGAAGTTTAAACATTGTATCATTAATATATTGAAGTTTTCCTTCACTTAAACCGTTTACATAATAGCCTATCCAAGTTTGGTAATCCTTTAAGACTTTTTCAAAATCTTCTCTATATTCATATTTATTCAATAATTCTGATAGCTCATATCGATTACTTTTATAAAATGCTGATGAAATTCCCAAACAAATAGCTATCCCTACAAAAAACAAAGATATTAATATTGGAAATGCAAGTTTTTTTGTATAGTCTAAGTAATATATAAGATTTATAATATAAACACCTGTCATTATAAATAATGATGAAAAAATTAAAAATGATTGAGTTGTGTTATTCATTTTAGGCTGATTGCCTGCTGTTTTTGAATAGAAATAGCCAAACATACCTTGCTTAAATAACAACATTACACCTAATATTAATACTGTGTATATAAACCAAAGTTTTAAATCTGATGGTAAATGAATATAATTAACAGACTCTTGAATTGACAATCCTGAAATATAATTAGTTACCCCAAAAGCACAAACTAAACAAGAAAAAAATAATGCTATGTGTGCGAGTATAATACCTTTTAAATTTTGTGATAATTTTTTTTTAATTGCAGAAACTTTATGAGATATTTGTTTTATTATTATTATTCTCTGTTCTTCTATTTCTTCTTTTGCTTTATCTAATTCTGACAGCTTGAGAGTTGATGTTGCTTTCTTAGATGTGTTACTAACAATATTGTTGTCTATGTTTTCATTTTTCGGTAAAACTTTTATATTTATGTATTCGTTTGAATTTGAGAACATTAGTCTTGCTATATTCTTAATTTCCAGTTTTGTAAATTTTTCACCTTTGAAAGTGATATCACTACTGGCATCATTAGTAAGAATATAAATATTGTTTTGTTCATCAAATTCTAAAGTTAATTCAAAATTTTGGTTATTTATAGAGAAATCATTTAGTTCAGAAGAACCAATGGTTATAATTTTATTTTGTCCAAATTGTTGTTCATGTGTTGAACATGATATTATGACAGACATAAAATACTTCTCCTTTTCTTTAAAAAACAAAATTTTGATTTTGATTATAATTACTACATATTTAATACATTAAATATATAGATAAATCAATAATTGAAAGCTTTATATATCAGATATCATTTAAAAAATGATAGATGTAATATTTACATCAAGAACAAGACCTTCTTTTAATTCAATTTCTTCCCCTCTAGAATTTAATAAAACGAAACCTCCTCCAACAGCTCCAATAGCAGCTCCTATCGGTAATGTAACATTCCAATTATTTGTATTATGAAAGACTAAATTGCTTAAAGCTGTAACAGCAACACTTGCAACTATGCTTCCTGCCAATGTTTTAGCAATTTTTACACCTCTATCTGAATCTGTTTTTTGAAAAATAATAGGTTCACTTTTTATATTTAATTCTTCGCCTTCTGTAGTTATGATTTTATCAAAGACAATTGTTAGGGAAGCATTTTTATATCCACCACTTGCTTTTTCTGCTTGTGTAGCAGTACCATAAACTATACTTCCTGTGTTTGCTACAAGTTTATTGTTTACATATAAATCATTTTGTAAAGTTGCAGAT
>JAFQYI010000124.1 GCA_017406505.1 bacterium | reverse complement strand
TGAAGATAAGGTTAATTTAAAATTTTTAGATTCTAAAATCATATTAAAAACAGACAGTTATATGATTATATCAAAATTAATACCTGGTGAATATCCTCAATATCAACAATTAATACCTAAAAATACAACAAATGTAATTAAAGTAAATAAAAATGAACTTAATAATGCAATTGATAGAGTATCTTGTATGATTAATGAAAGAACAAATGTTATTAAATTTATATTACAAGACAATAGAATGTATTTGAAAGCAGAAACGCCTGATTCAGGTACATCAGAAGATGTTATAGAAACAGATTATATAGGTGATGAGTTTAAAATAGCATTTAATTACAAATTGATTTCTGATTTTCTGAAAATTATAGATTGTGAACATATAACATTAGGTTTAAACGGGGCTCAATCAGCAGCAGTATTTAAACCACAAAATGATGATGATTATGTTTGTCTTGTAATGCCTATGAAAATTTAACGGAATTAATAATTATGGAAGTTACAATTAAATCACCTGCATCAAGTGCAAATTTGGGACCCTGTTTTGATTGTGCAGGGATAGCTTTTCCACTTTACAATTATGTAAAAGTCAGAAAGACTAATGATAAAAAAATAAGAGTTATAATTGATGAAAAAAATGATGTTAGAGAATTTATTGTTGATGAAAAGAATATAATTTTTCAATCATTGAAAAGATTTCATGAAAAAATAAATATAGATAATACAGGTTATGATGTAAAAATTGAAACAAATATTCCAATAGCAAGAGGTTTAGGAAGCAGTGCATCTGTTATATCAGGAGCATTGATAGGAGCAAATGAATTAAATGGTAAACCATTAAAAAAGAATGATTTGATAGATATAGCGGCATCAATAGAGGGACATCCTGATAATACTACACCTGCTTTAGTTGGGGGATTTGTTATAGCTTCAATAGAAGATGATGGTCATGTTTTGTATGAAAAAATTAATTGGTGTAAAGATTGGAAAATATCAGTTTGCATACCTGATTATAAACTACTTACAGAGTTGGCACGTTCAGTTTTACCTCAAAAAGTAGATTTTAAAGATGCTGTATATAATATTCAAAAATCAGCCCAATTAATAACAGCATTAACAACTCATAATGCCGATATAATGAAAAGTGCATTAAATGATAAAATACATCAGCCATATAGAGAAAAACTTGTTCCTGGAATGTCGGAAATAATAAAATTTCTAAAAAAAGAAAAAAATGTTTTAGGCTGTGTATTAAGTGGTGCAGGTCCGACACTTGCAGTAATAACAGATGATGATAATATATGTAATGTAGAAAAAATTGTTCATAAAGTATGGTACGATTTAGATATAAAGTATGAAATAATGACGTTTGCTCCGGAAGAAAACGGTGCAACGGTAGTATAAAGGAGAAAAACCATGAAAAAATCAGTAAAAGATTTAGGTGACGTAAAAGGAAAAAGAGCATTAGTAAGAGTTGATATTAATGTTCCGTTGGATAAGGAAAAAAATGTTACCGATGATACAAGAATTCAAGCAATTTTGCCGACAGTTAAGTTATTACAAGAAAAAGGTGCAAAAATTATATTAATGGCACATTTAGGCAGACCACAAAAATTAAAAGAAGGTCAAAAGCTTGAAGATTTATCATTAGAACCAGTTGCAAAATACATGTCAAAACTTTTAGGTGAAGAAGTTAAATTTGTTAAATCACCTGTTGGAGAAGGTGCAGATAAAGAACTTGAAGATTTAAAAGACGGACAAATTGCTTTACTTGAAAATATTCGTTATTACAAAGCAGAAGAAGCAAAAGATGATGATATGACATTTGCTGAAAAGCTTGCAAAACTTGGTGATTTTTATGTAAATGATGCATTTGGAGCAGCTCACAGAAATCATACATCAACAGCAAAGGTTGCTAAATTATTAAATCCTGCAGTTTCAGGTTTATTAATGGAAAAAGAAATCAGATGTTTATCACAAGCTTTAGATAATCCAACAAGACCATTTACAGCAGTAGTAGGAGGAGCAAAAGTTTCATCAAAAATTGGTGTACTTGAAAACTTAATTGATAAAGTTGATAATTTAATTATTGGTGGTGGAATGGCATATACTTTTGTTAAAGCAAATGGTGGAAAAATTGGTAATTCAATATGTGAAGATGACCAGTTGGAAGTTGCAAAAGCTATAGAAAAGAAAGCAGCTGATAAAGGTGTTAAATTGATAATGGCAACTGATGTTTTAGTTACAAATGATTTTTCAGGAAACGGTGAAAATAAAGTTGTTGATGTTAAAAATATTCCTGATGGATTTGAAGGTGTAGATGCAGGTCCTGAAACACAAAAAGCATTTGAAGAAGTTGTAAAAACTTCAAAAACGATTCTAATGAATGGACCAGTAGGAGCATTTGAAACACCTGCATTTGCAGAAGGTACAAAAGCTATTCTTAAAGCAATAGTTGAAGCTACAAAAAATGGAGCTACATCAGTAATTGGTGGTGGTGATTCTGTTTCTGCAGCTAAAAAATTCTGTAATGCAGAAGACTTCACACATGTTTCAACAGGTGGAGGAGCTTCACTTGAGTTTATCGAAGGAAAAGTTCTTCCTGGTGTTGCAGCTCTTAATGATAAATAGTTTTTATATCAATTTATTAAGATTAATCTATAAACTAAACCCCTATACTATATAAAGTAAAAAAATAGTATAGGGGTTTTTAATATATAGTGTTTTTTAATATTTTTGACTATATTTATTTTTCATCAGAAGCTACAGTCATTTTTATAATTTTATCAGGTTCTTCAACCTCACCATTATATATAGGACTGCCTTTTTTTATATTATCAACAAAATCCATTCCATCAATAACTTGTCCCCAAACTGTATATTGACCATCTAGCCATGAACAATCTTTAAAACATATAAAAAATTGACTGTCTGCACTGTCAGGATGTTGTGCTCTTGCCATTGATACAGTTCCTCTTTTATGAGGTAAATCATTAAATTCTGCTTTTAATTTTAATCCACTTCCTCCTGTACCATTACCTTCCGGATCACCTGTTTGTGCCATAAAGCCTTCAATAACCCTATGAAAAAGTAATCCGTCATAAAAATTATGCCTTACAAGTTCTTTTATTCTTGCTACATGATTTGGTGCTTTTTCCGGAAAAAGTTCAATAGTAACTCTACCATCTTTTAAATCCAAATATAATAAATTTTCTTTATCCATTATTACTCCTTATTATTTTCATTTTTTAATAAATTATCAAAATATTCTATCGTTCTTTTTAAACCTTCATCAATATCAATTTTCGGTTCCCATTTTAATTTTTCTTTTGCAAGAGAAATATTAGGTCGTCTTCTTGTTGGGTCATCAGATGGTAATGGTTTGTGTATAATTTTGGAATTTGAGTTTGTTAATTTAATAATACGTTCAGCAAATTCTAAAATACTTCTCTCTGAAGGATTACCCAGATTAACAGGTCCGATAAATCCTTCTTTATTATTTTGCATTCTGATAAGAGCTTCAACTAAGTCATCAATGTAACAAAAAGAACGTGTTTGACTTCCATCTCCATATATTGTTATATCTTGATTTTGTAAAGCCTGAACAATAAAATTGGAAACAACTCTGCCGTCATTTTTATCCATCTTGGGACCGTAAGTATTAAAAATACGAACAATTCTAATATCTACATTGTTTTGTCTGTGATAATCCATCATAAGAGTTTCAGCACAACGTTTTCCTTCATCGTAACAACTTCTAATACCAATAGGATTAACATTTCCCCAATAATCTTCAGTTTGTGGATGTATTTTGGGATCACCATATATTTCGCTGGTTGATGCTTGCAAAATTCTTGCTTTACATCTCTTTGCCAATCCTAACATGTTTATAGTTCCCATTACGGAAGTCTTTATAGTTTTAATTGGATTATATTGATAACTGGGTGGACTTGCTGGACAAGCAAGATTATAAATTTGGTCGGCCTCTGCATAAAATTCTTTTGTAACATCATGTCTAACTAATTCAAATCTGCTATTTCCTATTAAGTGTCTTATATTATCTTTTGAACCCGTGAAAAAATTGTCTAAACAAATTACATCATTTCCATCATTAACCAGACGTTCACACAAATTACTACCTATAAATCCTGCCCCACCGGTTACAATTATTCGGCTCATATTTTACCTTTCTTACTTTCTTGTGTTTAATTTTATAATATTATATTTTTTATTTTTTGCAAAATTTATAGATTAAACTTCATATTTATTGCTATTTTCTCAAAATTATTACATAAAATTTTCAATAATATTTACAATATTTCATTATTATTGCATATTATTATATAAAAAGGATTAATTATCATGATAAAAGAATATTTCTACAATCTTTCGATAACTATTGTTGGTATTGTCACTTCAATTTTTATTCTTACTTGTATTGGGACTCTTTTTCATATACCTGTTAATATTTTTTATGTTTTAATTCCTTTTGTCGGAGGGGTATATTATTTAAGTAAACAATCACCCGAAAATATTGATTTTTTAAAGCAATTTTTAATTTTATTGCTAATCATTATGATTTCCTATTATATTTCAATATCTGTATGGGATTTTTCTTGGGACGGAAGAAGTTCTCATATTGCAACGGCTATATTATATAAAAATGGCTGGCTTCCTGTTTATCATAATTATCAGGATTATGCTAAACTTTGCCACGTATATTGTACAAGTGCTTTTTGGGGAAATTGTTATTTACATTTGGTTGAAATTATCGGAGCAAATATATATAAAATTACTAATCTAATAGAAAGTGCAAAAACAATAAATTTTATAATGTTGTCTTGTGTCTTTATGTATTCTTTTGTTGTCTTTAAAAAATTTTTACCAAATAAAAAATTTATTCCTTGTCTTTTAACAACAATTTTAATTTTAAATCCTGTATGTATTTGTCAATGGTTTACAAATGATGTTGATTTACATATATATATGGCTTTTTCTATGTTAATTTTGACTATTCTAAAAATTGAACATCAACAATATGCAGATAAAAAAGATTTATTTTTCTTTGTATGCTCATCTTTAATGCTTGCTATGACTAAGTTCACAGGCAGTATGTATCTCTTTATTATTTGTTCAGTTTATTTTATTTATCTAATCTTCCTAAAAAAGGATATAAAAAAATATATAAAAATAGTTTTTATTATCGGTAGTTTGATAGTTATAACAGGAATAAATCCTTTTTATACAAATTTTCGTGATTTTGGACATCCTTTCCACCCTCTTTTTGGAAAGAATAAAATAAATATTATAGATGATAGTTTACCTTATGGTTTTCAAAACATGTCAAGAATAGAAATGTTTTTAAGAAGTACTTTTTCTGAAACGTTAAATTCAATGAATAATTGTGTTGAAATGCCAAAAGCAATGAGACATCCTACAGAATTAAAAATTCCATTTACAATTAATATAAAATCTTATTTTAATTATTATTACTGTGCAGATATACGAGTTAATGGTTTGGGATATTATTGGAGTGGAATTTTATTACTTTCATTATTATATTTACCATTTATAAGATTTAGAAACAAAAATGAAAAGTATATATTTTGGTTAATAACATCTGTAGTACTTTTGACAACTTTTGCAAATCCACATTGCTGGTGGGCAAGATATATTCCACAATTTTGGCTATTTCCTTTATTCATTATATTTTTTGGATTACTACAAAATGATTTCAATAATAAATCTTCTAAAATACTAAAATTAATATTATTATATTTAATGACATTAGTCTATATTGCCAATTCTTTGATTGTCATACAACAAAACTCATTATACAGCTTGTATGCAAGTGAAAAATTAAAAAAACCGTTTTATTATATTTATTCGATAATTAAACCACAAGATAAAATATATGTCATGATAAGACCTGAATGGAAAAATATGATAATTGGTGATGAAACAATTATTCCTCACCTTGAAGAAAATTTTGGTAAACAAAATATTATTTTTGTTCCATATAATGAAGAACAAATAATTAAAGAAAAATATTTTCCATTACAATATATGTTTAAAATTCGTCGCCAATGTTTTTTTGTAAAAATAGATAAATAAACTCTAACAAATAGAGTTTTTTAACATTTTTAAACCATATTTAACATAATTTATAAAAACAGAAAAAGATTTGATTTTTAATAACTTTTTAATTATATAAGATGGTCTTGTATAATATTGTAAAAGAGTCTGTTTTCTAAATTCTGCGATTTTTTCTGCAGGAAGTTTGCCATATTTTTTATAGATATTATTATATGAATCAAATCCTGTAATATCAGGTAAATCTGTATTCTTTTCTACAAGTTCATTATAAATAGGAGTATTTGGGAAAGGAACAACAACAGAAATTTCTATATAATCTGCATTAATTGCAAAAATATGTTTTTTCATATCAGAAAGATGCCTTTCATCTTCCCACGGAAAACCAATTAAAAAATAACCTAAAATTTCAAGCTTATATTTTTTACAAATTTTAGCTGCTTTTAAATTCATCTCCGTTGTAGTTTTTTTATTCATTAACGATAATGATTCATTACTTCCCGATTCAAATCCTATTGCAACTAATGAACACCCTGCTTGTTTCATTAATTTTATAAGCTCATCATCAATATTATTAACTCTAGCTGTTGCAACCCAATTAATTTTTTTATTTAAACCTTCGGATATTAAAAGTTTACAAAAATCTAAAATTTTGGCTTTATTAGCAGTAAATGTATCCGATTTAAAAAAGAAATTAGTAATATTATACTTTTCTACACATTCTTTAATTTCTTTAATGATATTTTCATTTGAACGAGTACGAATTTTTTTACCTGATATTACAGGAGAAAGACAATATGAACAAGAATACGGACAACCTTTATCTGTAACTATCAATGCCATAGGTAGGTTTGTTTCCGGATTTATATAAAGTTCATTATGCATTGACTCTCTATCCGGAAAAGGAAGATTTTCAAGTTCATCTTTAAATTCAAGTTGAGGATTTATTATCCAGTTATTTTCATTATCTTTGTATGAAATACCTTGAATATTTTTAAGTAAATTTTTATCTTGAAAGTGAGCATTAACTAAATCATCTATAATAAACTCAACTTCACCACCAATTAAATAGTCAATATTAGAAAGATTTAATTTTGATAAAAGTTCTGCATTAGGATTAAAGAATATGCTTCCTTTTAAAATAAAAACAGTATCATTATTTTTACTTTTTAATAAATCTACGACCTTTAAATCATCTAATATACTACCATTAGTAATGCTCATAAAAACAAGATCAGGATTTTCTTTTTCAAAATCTGATACCAAATCATCAATAGAAGATTTCTCTCCTTGATAATCTTTTAAAAAAGTTGAGTAATTATTATTTTTTAAAATAGCAGAAACATACCCTAAATCATTACAAGGTCTGTTGGTATTTACGCTTGAAGCACTAATATCGATTTGACATCTATCCTCTCCTCGTTGAAATAGTCTTCCGGGAGGGTATATAATCATTATTTTATGCATGATAAATTCTCTTTAATACTCAATAATTATAAATATAAGTTTTTTTATTGTCAAACAATCCCACCCATGTTATTATTTTTATTATAATACAGACTTTTTTATAAAAGAGGAAAATAAAATTGTGAAAAAGCTTATAATAATTCCAACATATAATGAATCATTGAATATTGAAAAAATTGTAAGAGAACTTTTATGCAAAATTTTTTTATCAGATGAAATTTATATATTAGTAGTAGACGATAATTCTCCTGATGGAACGGCAAATATAGTAAAATCACTTCAAAAAGAATTTCAAAATTTAAATCTTTTAGAACGAAATAAAAAAGATGGATTAGGTTCAGCATATAAAGAAGGTTTTAAATGGGGAATAGAGCATTCTTTTGATGTTATGATTCAACTAGATGCAGATTTTCAGCACCCTATTGAAACACTTCCTGAGATGTTGGATAAAATAAACGAAAATGATGTTGTTATTGGTTCCAGATATATTGAAGGAGGCAATTGGGATTATTGTCAAAACAAAATCACATTGCAAAAAATAATTTCCAAAGCAGGTAGATTATATATTTCAAATTTATTAGGTTGTCCTATCAATGATATGACAGGAGGATTTAATATATGGAAAACTGATGTTATAAAAAATATAAATTTGGATACTATTTCAGCACAAGGATATGCATTTCAATTTGAAATGAAATACAACGCATATAAAAAAGGATTTAAGATATTGGAATATCCTATAAAATTCCAAAAACGAATATATGGAAAATCTAAAATGAGCTTAAAAATTATAATAGAAGCTCTTGAAATGGTTTGGAAATTAAAAAAAAATAATTAATGAAAATTAAAAATAAATCTGTTTTGCTTGTGTAAATTACCATGTGGTTTGAGAATTTTTATCGGATAGTTTGAGAATTAATATAAAATTACTATCAAATTTTCGTTTAGCATCGCACATATATATGTCCAAAATTGATACACATATTATGTAGAATAATTATATAAAAACAAATAAAATTCATTTGATATTTTCATGGTATCATTGCAAGTAAAAAGGGGTTCTTGTGAACAATACAATATCTTCAAGTATTAAAGATAATAGGAATCGTGAAAGTGTTGGGGATTTTTTAAAAGAAAAAATCTTTGAGAATTCAAGTTTAGCATTTGTTTCAGCATACTTTACCATATAAGCCTATGAAGCACTTAGAGATACAGATAATGCTTTCCAATATACACTCAATATACCAAGTTTAAAAAGTCTTATATCACAAACAAAGAAAGAGTTTGTAAAGTGGTCTGTTCAAGAAAATAAGACACAGGAAAAACTTTTAAATTCGCTAAATGCTGATTTCTTTAATTTATTAGATGAATTAACAATAGCTCGTTCAAGAAAGCTATAAGTTGACAGATAGAAGTAAAAGTTTTGACACTCAAAATAAAAGTTTTCAATTCGTTTAAAATTTAGTCGGAAGCATTCAAATTTTTACAGTGTCTGACACTCAAAATAAAAGTCAAAATTTAAAAAATTAAAGACAATTTTTTTAAAAAATACTTCCGACCTGATATATTTATTTTTTAATTATACATTTATAGTTATAAGTTGACACTTCAAATGGAAAGTTTTGACAATCAAATTAAAAGTTTTCAAACCGTTCAAAATTTAGTCGGAAGAATTAAAATTTTTCATGTGTCTGACAATCAAAGTAAAAGTCAAGAATTTAAAAAATCAATGATAAAATGTTTTGACCGATAAAATTTATTTTTTAAAAAGTCTAATATCTTTTTGATTTATCCCCGAATCTATTCATTTATGGTATTATGGATTTAATAAATCTTTTGGGAGTATATATGTTTGAGCAAAGTTTTAAGAATATTGATAATTTGTTGAGAAAAGACAAAGGGCTTTCGACTGAAATTGACTATGTTGAGCAGACTTCGTGGCTTTTGTTTTTGAAATATCTTGAAGATTTGGAAAAGAATAAGTCCATTGAGGCGGAGTTAAACGGCAAGACATATAAATCTATTTTAGAGGGCAAATACACTTGGAGCGAATGGGCTTATCCTGCTTGTGAAGATGGAAGTCTTGATAATGATAAGGCATTGACGGGCGAAGATTTGAATTATTTTGTCCGCAATGATTTGTTCCCTTATTTAAAAAGTTTCAAGCAGAGGGCGGAAAGTGCAAACACTCTTGAATACAAGATAGGTGAAATTTTTAATGAAATCACAAACAAGTTTCAGAGCGGTTATATTTTAAGACAGGTTATTGATATTATTCAGACTATGCGTTTTCAGACGAGTGAAGAAAAACATGAACTTTCCTGTCTTTATGAAGATAAAATTCAGAACATGGGAAATTCGGGCAGAAACGGTGGAGAATATTACACGCCGAGACCACTTATCAGAACTATTATTAAGGTGGTAAAACCCATAATCGGAAACCGTATTTATGACGGCGCATTGGGTTCGGCAGGGTTCTTGGTTGAGGCTTTTGATTATCTCAAAAATTCAAGGGAACTTTCCGTAAACGACATGAAAACTTTGCAGGAAAATACTTTGTTCGGCAAAGAGGCAAAGCCTATTCCGTATATAATCGGCACAATGAATATGATTTTGCATGGTGTTGAAGCACCTAATATTCTTCATACAAACACTCTTGCGGAAAACATTATGCAGATACAGGAAAAAGACAGATATGATGTTATTCTTGCAAACCCTCCTTTTGGAGCGAGCGAGGATATAGCATCTGTTGAGCAGAATTTTCCTATCCGTTCAAGCGAAACAGCGTATTTGTTCCTGCAGCACTTTATCAAGAGTCTTAAAGCAGGCGGGCATGCGGGAATTGTTATCAAAAACACTTTTCTTTCAAACGGTGATGCTAAAGAGGTGAGAAAAGAACTTCTTGAATCTTGTAACTTGTATGCCGTACTTGATTTGCCTGCAAAGGTGTTTACGGCAGGAGTTAAAACGGTTGTTCTGTTCTTTAAAAAAGGCGAGCCGACTAAAAAGATTTGGTACTATCAGCTGAATTTAGACAGGAATTTAGGAAAGACAAACCCACTCAACGAAAACGATTTGGCAGACTTTTTAGAGCAGCTTAACGGCTTTAAAGATTCCGACAACTCTTGGACGGTCAATTTGTCTGATGTTGATAAGGAAACAATAGACCTGTCCGTCAAAAACCCTAATAAAAATGATGAAATCATTTATCGTGAGCCGAAAGAGATTATTGCTGAAATAGAGCAACTCGACAAAGAAAGTGCCAACATCATTTATAAAATTAAAGCCTTAATAAAGAATTAGGGGAATTTTTAATAATGAGACAATATAAGGATTTTATTTTTGTACAAAGATAGACATGAAGAAAGAAAAATAAAAGAATACCTTTCAGAGTTAATTAGAACTAATAATTATGTAATTGAAAGACAATCCGACGGAAGTAATCTTTTAAGACCAAAAATAATGCCGGAAGAAACACTTCATTTTAGTACGGCAAAAATGTATGATATTCCTGATGATAACACTATTATTTGGCGATATATGGATTATCCGAAATTTGAGTATTTAATTAAAAATAAAAAATTATGGATGAGTAACCCTGACCAATTTTCGCAGGATAAAAAAGAAGGAATCTTGTTTGAAGATTTCAAAAGATTTATAAATGAATTGTTAGATATTGCCTATGAACAATTAAAAAACTCTAATATAACAAATTTGTCTGGCATTACTTTTACCCATAACAAATATAGAGATATGCTACAAATGAAAATGAGGATGCAAAATGTTTATGATTATTGCAGAAAAAGATTTTATATTTCTTGTTGGACAGGCAAAGATTACGAATCCGATTCTCATTGGGATAGATATACAAAAGATAATAATGCGATAGCAATTAAAACAACCGTTGGCAATCTGAAAACATCATTAAAAACATATGGTCTATTTACAATTGCAAAAGTACAATATAAAAATCCTGAAGAAAAATTCTTTGAATTAAAAACAGAATATATGAAAATATTAACTGGAATTTGGGCATTAGCAGGATATATGCTTACTATAAAACGTCATTTTTTTGATGCAGACAAAGAAATTCGATTGATGACAGACAATATAATGGAAAACAGAACTACATGGGAAAAATTAAGTTGTATGCACCTGTTAGGTGATCAGGATTTTGATTATAACAGGAAATTAGAATTTGAACATATGACAATACCGATTGATTTAAGTATTTTGCTTGGAGATATAGTTCTTTCTCCAAATTCTGATATGTCTTTCAGAAAACAAGTACAGAATTTATTAAATGAAAATAATTTAAGCAATGTGCCTATTTATGAGTCAGAAATCAACAAGTAATGAGGGCAGAATAATGAATACACAATGGGAAGAAAAGACACTTGATGAAATCTGTGAGATAAATTACGGAACAAGAGTTGTTAAGAATAGAGATGCAGGAACTATTTACCCTGTTTATGGGGGTGGTGGTGCAACCTTTTACATGGATACATACAATAGAGAAAATTGTATGGTTATCGCTCGTTTTGCGATGTCTGAAAAATGTACTCGTTTTGTTGATGGCAAATTTTTTCTAAACGACAGTGGACTTACAGTAAAAACTAAAAACATGAATTTAAATCAGAATTTTCTTGATTGGCAGTTACTTTCGTTAAATGATAAAATTTATTCTCTTGGACGAGGTTCTGCTCAAAAAAATCTTAATGTGGATTTGTTCAAAAAAATACAAATAAAATATCCTTTATCGCAGGACGAGCAGCAGAGGATAGTAGGTATATTAGATGAGGCGTTTGAAAATATTGAAAAATCAAAGCAAAACACCATCCAAAACCTCAATAATGCAAAAGAATTGTTTGATAGTTACTTGACATCAATTCTACTCAACAAAGATAACTGGGTTAAAAGGAAACTTAGTGAAGTTGCTATTGATTTTGGCCGTGGTCGTTCACGTCATCGTCC
>JAFQYI010000123.1 GCA_017406505.1 bacterium | reverse complement strand
CGCCAACCATCATTGATACCAACGATATTTCAAGTTGAAGAGGTGCAAGAAAATAATTATTCAATTATTGGTCAATTAAGAGATACATATATTTTAATTGAAACATCTGATGGATTAGAACTTGTAGACCAGCACATAGCTGATGAAAGATATCTTTTTGAAAAATTAAAATCACAAAAGGAGATTATTTCTCAAATGCTACTTATAAGTGATATTGTTGATATAGAAGCTGAGGAAATTTCAATTTTACAATCGGCAGAAAAAACATTACATAAATTTGGATATGAAATTGAAGTAATATCGTCTACACAAGTAAAATTTAAAAGAGTACCTCAAATTCTAGCAAAAGTAAAACCACAAGAAATAGTTGCTGAACTTTTACACAATATAAATGGTAATTTAGACAGTATAGAAGAAAAAATTCTAGTTACAACATCTTGCAAAGCAGCAGTTAAAGCCGGAGAGAAATTATCATTATGGCAGGCAGAAGAATTGATAAAAAGATGGAAATCAACAAAAAATCCGGAAGTATGTCCTCATGGCAGACCAATAAGTCATATTATTCCAATAAAAGAAATAGCAAAATTTTTTGACAGACAAAATAAAAAATAATAAAATTAATAACAAAGTAATTAAAAAATGGTATAAAATACATGATTAATTTTGTTGGTCAATGCGTAATAAATCTTGTAACAGCATTAAAATATATGATTGAAGGAAGAGTAAAATTTTCATCAATCATAACTAACGCTGCTTCAATAGGATATGATTCCTTGCCGATAGCTCTTGCAATTGTTTTTATAGCTGCAGTAGTGATTTCTTTGCAAATATCTAAACAGTTTTTGTTATCGGGTGGAGAAAGCTATGTCGGAGGATTTATGGCAATAGCTTTAATCCGAGAATTAGCACCTGGTTTTGCAGCATTGGCAATTTCAGCACGAGCAGGTACAGCGATAAGTGCTGAAATTGCCAATATGAAAGTTACATCTCAAGTTGATGCGTTGAAAACTCTTAAAGTTAATCCTGTTGGTTATTATTTTGCACCAAGGATAATTGCTGCATCTTTTACAATACCATCTATAGTATTGTTGGCAGAACTTTTTGGAATTATTGGAGGTATGGCTGTTTCTTATTTAACAATAGGTTTACATCCTGCAAGATATATGACTTCTGTATGGTTATTATTAAATCTTAAAGATATCTATATAAGTATTTTAAAAGGCTTTATTTTTGGAATAATTATCACAACGGTTTGTGCAACAGAAGGTTATAATACCGAGGGTGGAGCAAAAAA
This sequence comes from bacterium, assembly GCA_017406505.1. Taxonomy (GTDB): domain Bacteria; phylum Cyanobacteriota; class Vampirovibrionia; order Gastranaerophilales; family Gastranaerophilaceae; genus RUG841. The sequence continues at coordinate 3,030 of JAFQYI010000123.1, read as the reverse complement.
TGTTGGTATTTCAACAACACAAGCGGCAATAAAATCGACTGTATTTTTACTTACAGCCGATTTGATAATTGCATTATTATTTTATTTCTAATTATCTTGTAATATTTGCTAATCGCTTAAATTCATCAGGCCTTTGTGATTTTTGCAAAGCATCTTCCATTGTAATTTTACCAGCTTTATATAAATCTTTAAGAGCAATTTCCAATGTTTGCATACCGTATTGAGAACCTGTTTGTATTGCTGAATAAATCTGAGCTGTTTTACCTTCTCTGATAAGGTTAGCAATAGCTGAATTTACAACCATAATTTCTTGAGCCATAACACGACCACTTTTGGTGCCGTCATCATTTAATTTTGTTAAAAGTGTTTGAGAAAATACAGCTACAAGAGAACTTGAAAGTTGAATTTTTACTTGTTGTTGTTGAGCTTCAGGGAATACGTCAATAATACGATCTACAGTTTGAGAAGCAGAAGATGTATGTAATGTTCCCATAACAAGGTGTCCGGTTTCTGCAGCTGTCATAGCAAGCTGAATAGTTTCTAAATCACGCATCTCACCTACAAGAATAATATCAGGGTCTTCACGAAGTGCTGAACGTAAGGCATTAGCAAAAGAACGAGTATCTTGTCCCAATTCACGTTGGTGAACAATACTTTTTTTAGATTGGTGAATAAATTCTGTAGGGTCTTCAATAATCAAAATATGTTCAGCTCTTGTTTCATTTATATGATCAATCATTGAAGCTAAAGTTGTAGATTTACCTGAACCTGTAGGACCGGTAACTAAAATTAAACCTCTTGGTCTTTCAGTGATTTTTCTAACAATAGGTGGTAAACCTAAATCTTCAAATTTTGGAGCAACACTGTTAATAGTACGAAAAGCTGCAGCATAATTGCCTTTATCTTTGTATATATTAACACGAAAACGACCTAAACCATGAATTCCATAAGACATATCTAATTCCCACACTTGTTCAAGTGTTCTTCTTTGCTCATTGCTAAGCATAGGGAATAACAAACTTTCAACTTCATCAGGAGATAAAGGAGGAATATCAGTTCTAACCAAATTACCACTAACACGTAATACAGGTGGTAAATTTGCCGATATATGAAGGTCGCTCGCCTTTTCTTTAACAGTCAATTCTAATAATTCTTCAATTAACATATAATGCTCCAAATATTATTTTTATAATTATTATATTGTATAAAAAAATTTTTTCTATATTTATTTACTATTTACCTTGTTATTTTTGACATTTTCAAGTTCTATATTGTTAATAGCCTTTGTTTGCAAGGTATTATATGGTGATGAAATATTAAGTTTATTACAATATCGTTTTAAATGTTTTTTTATTTCAGGAGCTAAAATATAAAGAGCAATAATATTGGGAACAGAAGTTGAAATCATCATTGCATCTACAATATTTATAACACTTTTTACATTTAATTCAGACCCGATAACAACAATAATGCAATATATTAAATGGAAAAATATAGAACGTTTTTTGCCTTCACCAAATAAGAAATTCCAACATTTTTGCCCATAATATGCCCAAGAAATTAATGTAGACAAAGCAAAAAGCATTACAACAACCGTTAAAATTTTAGGAAAGAAAGGCATAACTAAAGCAAAAGCATCAGCCACCATTTCAATACCTGTAATTTTGCCTGGTTCACAAACATAAGTACCTGTAACAGTTACAATAAAAGCTGTTAATAGACACATCATGCCACAAATCAAAGGTTCCATTAACGAAACAAACCCTGGTGCAATTGGTTCATTAGTTTTTGCAGCAGCATAAACAATTGGAGCAGATCCGGTACCTGCTTCATTTGTTTGAACGGAACGTCTTAATCCTATGATAATAGTTCCAAAAATACCTCCAACAACAGATTCAGGGAAGAAAGCTTGTTTTATAATGATAGCTAAAGCATGAGGAATATGTTGAATATTTATTGCAACTACTGCAAGCCCACCAATAACATATAGCAAACACATAAATGGGACTATTTTTTCAGTTACTTTTGCAATACTTTTGATTCCTCCAATAGTAATCATACCAACTATTAAAGCAATTATTAAACCAAAAAACCAGGCATGCTGTCCCAAAAAACTGTCTGAGCCACCGGTTATTGAAATAAACATTTGAGTAGTTTGATTTATTTGTATCAAATTTCCACCGGTAAAGGCTCCACCAATAAAAACAATAGCAAAAAGAACAGATAGAGGCTGTCCAAGCCATCTTAATTTTTTTTTAGTTAGACCATGAGCTATATAATGCATTGGACCACCAGAAACAGAGCCATCACTGTTAAAAGTTCTATAAATAAGAGCGGCAGAAGCTTCAGCAAATTTTAATGACATACCGAAAATAGCACCAATTAAAATCCAAAAAGCAGCTCCTGGACCTCCTATTGAAATAGCGATAGCGACTCCTGCTATACTCCCCATGCCAATAGTACCTGATAAAGCAGTTGCCAGAGCTTGGAAAGCTGAAACTTCACCTTCTCCGGAATTTTTTTTATTGGAATCAACTATTAAACTTATAGAATGTTTAAAGCCCCATATTGGAATAAATTTAAAATATATTGTGAAAATTATTCCAGCCATAAGTATCCATAAAATGATGATTGGAACTTCTGCACCAAAAATGTTAATTGGTGTAAAAATAAAATTGGCAATAGCATCAGTAAATTTTGCAATATAGTTATCTACAAAATCATTAAAAGATGAAGCATAAGCTTTTGCCGACGACATTATCATTATAGAAATTAAAAATAGTATTTTATTTGCCATAAATTTTCTTTTCATAAAATAAAAATTAAAATAAAAGTACTTTCATTTTACAATAAAAATAGCTATTATCAAAATTAGTATAAAAAATATTTTACAGCAATACTATTAGAAAGTAAATAGGCTTTTACTAAAACTAATAATTACTTAATACAATAACTAATAATTTCTAAACCAAACATCATCAGTCTTGTATTTCTTACCCTCATTATCTGTATAAGATCCTAACTGTCTGT
>JAFQYI010000122.1 GCA_017406505.1 bacterium | reverse complement strand
TAGGTATTTCTGCATTAATAATATTGAAAAAGCCCTCTAATTTAAAATTTTGCTCCCCATTACTTTTGTATAAAATATCACAATCAAATGTTCCACTTTTAATAATTGATTTTTTAAATATAAAGTTCAGAATTTTTGCAGGTCTATCTTTATAGGTCTTTAATGAAATATAAATAGGCTTATATATCTTATCTTTTATTTTTTTTAAATTCGCCGATATTCTCCACATAGAGACACTATTTACTTTTCCATCGGACAAAACTTTATGTTGAATATATTCCAAATTTTTTAAAATTATATTATTTGGTTGAATAAAAATATTTGCTTGAATTTCACGTACAAAATTCGTATCTCCAAAATTCACAGTTAAATATGAGATATCAGAATTTTTATTTAACTTTAAAGTGGGAGAAATATTTATAGAATCTATAGAACCGTTAATTTTCGCATTTAATTCAATATCTCCATTAATTTTAACAGGTTGTTGAAGCTTAGTATTAATATACCTTTCAACAAAAAATTCTGTAGGTTTACAAGATATAAAACCTCTAACTATAGGGATTTTCATATAATTACTAATAGTAACATCTGTTAAAACAGGAAATTGTCCGGTTTTTCCAACATTGAATATTAGTTTTTCCAATATTATTTTACTTTCTGTAAATTTTATTGGTAAATCTTTAAATGAAAAAGGTATATCTGTTTTAATGTGTCTAAATCCAAAATTTTTGAAAAATGCATAACCATTAATTCCTCTATGAGAAATATTCATATTCAAATTAAGTGTACCTGTATATTCTTTACAGCTTTTGATAACATCTTTTATATTTTGAGAACAAATATCTGAAATATTAATAATATTTTGAATTGCAATTCCTGTACCTTGTATCTGCAAATTATAATATGGTTTTTTATTTAATAAGTTCATTATATTACCTGATATACAGATTATTGATTTTTCAATTTGTATCTTTAAATTATCAACTATCGCATTTCCGTTTTTCAGAATAATATTTCCATTTAAAATTGAATTTTTATCTTTTATTTTTGTATTTTTTATGTCAATTTTCGCATTTACAGATTTCAAATCTATACTGTTATTATTAAGTTTAGCTGTAAGTTCAATTGAGTGAAGCCCACTAAAAACAGGTATCTTTATATTTTTGTATTCTTTTACAATATCCATGTGATAAAGTAAATTTAAACTATCGGATATTGAAAGTGAATCACCATAAATTTTTATGGTACCGTCAATATTTTTTACAATTTGAGGTATTATACCTTGAATACTTACAAAAGCCTTTGAATTTTTACCATATTTTATACTAATTTTATCAGCATTAAAGTCTTTTTCCGTAAATGCAATATTGCCATTTAAAATATTTATTGGACTGTCAATATCTTTTAATAAAATTACATTATCAAATAATATTACATTTCCTTTTATTTTTAATTTTTCGATTTCTTCTTTAAATTTTTCAATAGGAATATTAGGCTCAAAATCACCTTGTATAAGTATATTAAAATCAGTTTTACCTTTTATATATTTTATTGTGTCAAAAATACAAGCATTATCTTGTAAAAAGCTACTGCTTTGAATTATTTTTTGAAGAGAATATGTATTGAACATTTTTGAAGAAATATTCATTTTTAAATGTCCTGTAGTAGAACCTTCTCCATAAATTTGAAAAGAATTATTATCAGCAAAGGCAGATTGTGTACTAAATAAAATATTTTCACCATTAAAATCAAGTTGAAAATTTACGTTAGATAATTTTGTATTTATACCATCAAATACTCCAGAACCATTTTTAATTTTTACAAATCCATCAATAAAAGCAATATCTTTTTTACCTTTTATATGCATTTTTGATGAGCCGGTACCTGATGTTACGGTAAATAAAGGCACAGGACCTATATCAAATTCGAATATTTGACTTATTGGAGTTAAAATCTCTGTTACTAATTTTAGTGCCAGATGTTCAGACGTTTTTATATCAAAGTAACTCCAATCATCATCATATATACGACCGGTTCCATTCAGATAGAATGTTTCACCTGATATAGTTTTCATATTAACAACTACTCCAACAGTAGTATCTTTGAAGATTAAATCAATATATCCGTTATGAGAAATATCAATATTTCTAAGTGCATGAACATTAGACATGTGCATATTGCCATAAAATTTCAAATCAGGAAATTTTCCTTGTATTTTTAAAGCACCGTTAATATTTCCAAAAAATCCTTTTTTCTTTACAATATCAATTTCTTTACAAATGCCGAATGGTAAAATATCAACAATATTTTGAACAGATGATTTATTAATATTAAAATTTATTTTTATATCGGGATTATCTTTTCTATAATTATCAATAACACCTTCACCCGTTACATCAATGCAACTACTTTTAAATTTTAATTTTTCAAAATATATTTTTTTATCTTTAACATTAATTTTTGCATTAATTATATTTTTACCTCTAGCAAGAATTTGTTTTTCATAGTTTCCTTCATTTATTGATAAATCTTCAATAGTCGTAATAATATCAGTAATATAGTTTTTATTTTCTTTTATAACAGAATTAAAGCTTATATTAATAAGACCTTTTGCATTTTTATACTGTGTAAATTCGTTTAAATAAGGTGCAATTTTTTCTAACCTTATGTTTTTAACATATCCTGTTATTGAAAAATTTTGGAAATCAATTTTATTATTAAATATAAATTTACCGATAATTTTTAAATTGAAAGAAGAAATATTCTTATCAATACTAACATATCCATCTGTTGTTAATTCTGAAAATTTTTTAGAAGAAGGGAACAATTTAAAAAAATTGCCGTTGATAGATAAGTTTTTATTAAGTTTTTTATCAGCATAAATAAACTTGTAAGTTTTGATGTCAAATAAAGCTTTATCAGCATCTATTTTAATTGGTAATTTTTTAAGTTTATTATTTTTATCTTTTGAAAAATTATGCTTCAAATATGTAAAATTTACATAAAGTTCTTCACTTTTAAACTTATTAATTTTTAAACTTTTAAATATAATCGCCAAAGGTTGAATGGTTACATCAGAATTTAACGAATTAAAAACAATATCATTTTTATGATAAATGGTAAATTTTTGACAAGACATAAATATCTTAAAATTGGGATATGTTTTAATTTGAGGATTTACAATTTTTGTTTGAAATCCATATTTTTCACTAACATAATTTTCTAACACAGGTAGTTTTCTATATATGATATCAGGCAGAAAATTAACATAAAAAATATCAACTACTGTAATCAACAATAGTACTAAGCAAGCAATATTGATTATCTTGCAATATTTTTGCATATCCCTCATTAATTTTATTTATAATGAAATATTATATAATTTTACTATGCAAATAGCAATATTCTGTTATAAAAGTTGCAATTTATACTTTTGTGTGTCAAAATACGATTAAATTTATTGATATGATTAGTAAAAAGGTGGATATGGTTAGTCCTAAAACAGATATAAAAAAAACATCATCTATGCATTTTTGGCAATCTGATTCGTTTAAAAATATTGTTTTATTGGTTTTTATAGCAATGGTCTTTACTCTTCTTTTATCATCAAAGCATTTCTTTTTCAGGAGCATAATTGATGAAAACAATGTAGCAAGAAGAGATATTATTGCAGAAAAAACAATTGAAGTTATAGATACATATAAAACAGAACAAAGAAAAAAAGAGCTTGTTCAAAAGGTAGATCCGGTTATGCGTCCGGCTGAAGATATGTTTATTATAAACGATTTTGATAATTTAATATCTTCAATGTATCAAATAAAATTATCAGATGAAACATATAACGAAAAATTTGAAAAACTGCTGACTTTATTCGATTTATCGGATACTCATAATGAAGAATATTTAGCTAACTTTTTTCTTAATTCTAACGAACAAACAAATACCGTTATTATTTCAAAAGCAAAACATACTTTAAAAAAAGTTTTAGCAGTCGGAATAACAGAAAAAGATATTAACGACAATAATTTACAAAATATAATTGTTAAAAATTCAGATAGTGATGCAACAAGAAACCAAATAAAATTAATCACTTCTCTAATAGAACAGGTCATAGGACCTAATATGATTCTCGATGAAGAAGCTACAGACAATGCCAGAAAAAATGCTGCTGATTCTGTTACACCTATTCGAGTTGTTTATGAGCAAGGCGATAAAATTGTTTCAAAAGGAGAAAGAGTTAATAAAGTAAAAAGAGATGCTTTATTAAAAGCAGGTTATAGTATTGTACAAATTAATGCAAAAGGTGTATTTGGTATTTTTGCAATTTTTGTAATAGGTTTATTTTCTATTTTTAATTATCTCAAATTATTTGAACCCCAATTTTTAAATAGGAAATATATATCATTAATTACAATATTATCATTTATTTTAACTTTTATATCAATTATTATTCCACCTGATTGGTCTATATATATATTGCCAATACCGGCATTTGTAATTATGTTATCAGTATTTACAAATCCAAGAACATCATTTTTTATCACAGTTATATTAACAGTTTTAATATCATCAGCGTTATGGCTTTCGGCAGGAAGAATATCTGTATTTATAATAATTGCATTATTTACATCTGTATTCACATCTAAAATAAAATTTACAAACAGATTTCAACTTATAAAAATAGGAATGGAAATTTCTATAGTAATGATTTTATGTATTTTATCATTATATTTACTCCAATTATGTCTTACAGATATGGCTGTTAAATGGTTTATACCTGATATAGTATTTGGATTTATAAACTGTTTATTTAGTGGAATTATTGCATTAGGAATGATGCCATTAATGGAAAGTATTTCAGGAATAATTACACCATACGGATTATCGGAATTAAGTGATGCAAATCAACCGTTGTTAAGACGATTACAATTTGAAGCTCCCGGTACATTTTCACATTCAACAATGTTATCAACACTTGCAGAATCAGCAGCCGAAGCTATAGGTGCAAATGCAACTCTTGCTCGTGTTGGAGCTTTATATCATGATGTAGGTAAATTAAAAAGACCATTATTCTTTATTGAAAATCAAAACTACTTTGGTATAGAAAATCCTCATTGCAAACTTAATCCTCGTTTAAGTAAAATGGTTATTATTTCACACGTAAAAGATGGTTTAGATATAGCTGCTGAATATAATTTACCTGATATTATAAAAGATTTTATAGCACAACATCATGGAACGACTTTGGCATCTTATTTTTATTCACAAGCATTAAAACAAGAAGGTACAGAAAATGTTTCACAAGAACAGTTCCGTTATCCTGGTCCTAAACCTAAAACTAAAGAAACAGCTATAGTAATGATTGCAGATACTGTAGAATCAGCATCAAGGACATTGCATGAATATTCGCCGGAAGCCCTTGAAAAAATGATTAATAAATTGATAGTTGAAAAATTAAATGATGGGCAACTTTCTGACTGTCCGTTATCTTTAAGAGATTTGAAAACTATTGCTGAAACTTTAGGAAATTCATTAAGAGCAGCTCATCATCAAAGAATAAAATATCATGATAATATTTTGGAAGAGTTAGAGCATCGTTCTAAGCAAAAGATAATTCCAGATGACAAAATATTACCGGAAAATTTGAAACAGGACAATGACAAAAAAAACAATAACTAATATATTTATTGAAAACATATATCAAGATTTTTCTTTTGACGAAGTGTCGTTTCATGATGATGTAAAAAAAATGTTCATTTACATGCTTTCTTTAGAAGAAATAAAAAAAAATTATTGTTTAAATAATATAAAATATTCGACATTGGTTTTTGATATTGTTTTATGCAATGATGAAGAAATTCACAGAATTAACAGAGAATACAGAAAAATCGACAGACCTACTGATGTAATTACATTTGCAATGTTTGCAGATTCTGAGCAATCAGAAGTATTTATTATTGATGGAGAAATTAATCTTGGTGAAATAATTATTTCTCTTGATACTATAAAAGAACAAGCTATACAAAATGGAGTAACAGTAAATGATGAAGCAAGATTAATAGCTGCACATGGTATGCTGCATTTATTAGGTTTTGACCATCAGAATACAGATGATTATAATTTTGTTGTAACAACACAAAATAAAGTGAAGGATTTTTTAAATGTCTAAATATTCTGAAAAAAGTTTTATGAAAAGCTTTGGTTATGCAGTTCATGGTCTAAAACTTGCCGTAAAATCTCAAAAAAATTTTTTAAGACAAATTATAATGGCAACTATGGCAATATTTACAGGATTATTTTTACATTTTGGAGTATTAGAATTTTGCATATTATTTGTTTTAATAGCAATAGTTTTAATATCAGAAATGTTTAATTCTGTAATAGAATTCACTATTGATGCAGTATTTAAAAACAAATTTTCAAAACTTGCAGGTATGGCTAAAGATATGTCAGCAGGTGCTGTTTGCATAGCTTCTTTTACTGCATTGTTTATAGGTTTTTTATTATTTATAAATAAAATTTTACCTTTGATAAGGGTTTCATAATATGAATATACAAGATTTTGCAACAGGGATAGATATAGAAAAAATTAGTCGATTTGACAAGTATTCCAGCGATAAAAATGCCCCATTTATTACCAGAATTTATACTACAAAAGAAATTGAATACTGTTTTTCATACAAAAATCCTGCCGAACATCTTGCTGTAAGATTTTGTGCAAAAGAAGCTGTATATAAAGCTTTGTCTGCGTTAAATATACAAAATATTCAATTTAAACAAATAGAAATCACAAATAATTCTGATGGAGTTCCCATAGTAAAAATTCAAAATAAAGATTATGACAATATAATCATAAAAATAAGTTTATCACATGGTAATGGTAATGCTATGGCAAGCGTTTTTGCAGTTAAGACTAAGTAATATAGCGTAATTATTCTTTTTTCATTGACTTTAGATAAAAAATCATATAAAACTAGTTATTATGAATTTATCTGATGCACAAATTAATAATTTATTAAAAAATTCACAATACGAAGATGTAATAAAAAATCTTTGTGAAATTGTGAAAACAGATAATGCAACTTTTAATAATTATTATGCATTTATAGAGGCAGTAGTTTCTTTTTTAGATACTAAAAATTATCCATTAGCATACAATTGTTTTATAAAAGCGAATTTTTTGGAGAATAAAAATTCTGAAAATTTAAAAAAACTCTATAAAAAGGCAGAAACGATAATAAAATATCTGGGATTTAACTATTTTAATGATAATAATACATATAAAATCCAACGTGATTTTTATCTTAGAGCAAGATTTATGTTATATATGTATGCAACAAAATACCAAAATGCATTAGATACATTATCTGTAATGATAAAAGAAAATCCTTCATCGGAAAATTTTTATATAAGAAGTAAATTTTATATAATGCAAAATAAATACAAATTTGC
>JAFQYI010000121.1 GCA_017406505.1 bacterium | reverse complement strand
TGCTCAAAAGATATTTAAATAATTTTTTTAATAAAATTCCACTAAATAGAGAAATATTATTAAAAAGAAAAGATGTAAAGGTTCTTTTTTTTATTGATAATTCAGAAATCGAGGTCTATGAAGATTTACGGTGATTTCGTTTAATAACTTTATAAATAATTGTCATCGGATTAATTTTATTATTCTGACTTCGTTTTGTGATATGTTCTTGTTGAATAATATTTTAGATGTATATGAAATTCCTTTTATTAATATTCCTAAATTTATTTTTGAATATTATGCAGAATGTCATAAAATTTTAAATGACAAGAACTACAAAATTGTAAAAAATATATTTAACACAACAGAAGATAAAAAAATATTTGACTTAATATTCAAAAGAAGATTAAACATTTTAACAGATGCTGATATACAAAAATATTATAATAAAAAATATTATAGTTCTTCTTGTCAAAGTAGAATTATTAAAGAACAATATTTGGATAAAATAAATAAAAGTAAAGTACAATATTTTTTAGATTTAGGTTTTAATTCAGGATTTAATGCAATTGCATATAACAGGCTTTTACCTAATCTCAAGAAAATATACGCTTTTGAAGTAATCTATGATGTTTGTAAAAAGAGTTACATAGAATGTTTTTTAGAACATAATAAGATAGAATTAATACAAAAAGCTGTAGGAGAAAATGTATCAAAAGCAAAATTTTATATAAACATTAATAACCCGAACGCTTCAATGGCAGATTTTTCAATATCAGCAAAAAGAGAACAATTAATAAATCAAAATATTCATAAGGAAATTGATGTTGATGTTACATCAATTGATGTTTATTGTAGAGAAAATAATATTCAACCAGATTTTATAAAAATGGATATTGAGGGCTCAGAACTTCCTGCGTTAAAAGGTGGAATATATACAATAAAAAAGTTTAGACCACAACTTGCAATATCAATTTATCATAGTGATAAGGATTTTATAGAAATTCCTTTGTATCTTAAAAATAATCTTGAGAACTATGAGTTTAAAATAGGACACTATGCTCCTGACATTTATGAAACAGTACTATATGCAATACCTTGTTTTTAAAATTTATTTACTTTTTTAGATATTTTTAGATATTCGCATATACTAAGTGTAGGCATATTAGCAGAAAAAACGATATCTGTCCACAAAAATGGAATTTGATTTTTAATTAATCTATGAAATTACAACACAACTTCAGTTAAAGGTTAAGACAAACCAATAGAAACGGAGCCGATACTCATTGCATCTAAAGATGTTATAATTTGAGTAGATAGAAATTCTTTTTTGTTCATATATTGAGCATAAATATAATCATATCGATTAGAATATTCATCAACTATTTTTTTCATATTTTCACTATCTCCCAATGTATTTTGTAATTGGGTAAGTCTACTTTGAATATTATACATCAATGTTTCTATGTCCGTGGATGTATCAACATATAAACCTAAATCTTCTGCTAAATTAATTGCATCAGAAATTATTTGTTTATCATAATAAGTTTCAGCATTTTTTGAAGAATTATTTTTTTCAATTTTTTCTGTTTCTTTTTCATTAATTAAAGCTTGAGCTTCTTCTTCGGAGTTTACTTTTTCTACATCTATATTATATTGTACTAATTTACTTTTAGTAGCTTCAGTAAGATTAGTCATTATTTTTGTTGAAGTTGCAATATAAAGACTTGCTGCAACTTCTGCTGAATTTGTTTCATTAATACTCATTGACATAATATAATTCTCTCTCGTATTTATAAATACAAGTAGTTATATCGTCATAAATAAAAAAAACTTTAGGAATTTTTTTATTTTGTTAAGATAAATAACATTTTAAAATTATCTAGTCTTTAACACATTAATGTTTTTATCAAATAAATAAATTTTAGTATTTTCGTTACTAATTACTTGCTGTATTTTTTGATAATTATATATTTTTTTAAACATCTTCTGATATTTATCCAACAAGTTTATCAATATCGTTTTCATAAACATAATTATTTATACCTAATCTTATTTTTATAGATAAAATTTTTGCTTTCTATAATCGATATATTACGATTTAATTTTTCCATATTCATTCAAAAGTTTTTTAACATCATTTACCGGTATTGCAAAGCCTATACCAATATTAGAACGATTGTTATCCGGATTATATATAGATTGACTTATACCGATAACTTCACCATTAGCATTTACTATAGGTCCTCCGGAACTACCCGGATTAATTGCTGCATCTGTTTGAATTTTATTCTTTTCATAATCAATTCTTGATATTATTCCTGTCGTTAATGTTCCACTAAACCCAAATGGATTTCCTACTGCTAATACCTTTTGCCCTACTTTTAATATTGATGAATCTCCAAGTTTAATTACAGGTAGTTTACTTTTTGGCTGAATTTTTAAAAGCATTAAATCACTATGATTATTCGGATTAAATAGAATTTTTCCTTTGTAAATTTCACCTTTTGATGTTCGTACTTCTATATTAGAGTTACTATCAACAACATGTGCACTTGTTAGAATTTCACCATTCTTCCCAACTATTATCCCTGTTCCTGTTGAAACTTCATCTCCTGTTATTGCTTCAATAAAAACTATTGAAGGATTAATTTTTTCATAAACTGTAACATTAATTGCTTCATCTTCAGAATAGCTTAATGCATCTACACTACCAATACCTAATAAAAAACTTATTAATAATCCTGCAATAAAATTTTTCATAACCAATACTCACTCTCTTACTTACTTTATAATTGTATAGATTTGTTACAATATATTAATCCGACATAAGATATAGTATTTTTAATATTTGTTTAATTTTTAAAATTAAAAGATACAAACTGACATAAACGAGAATTCGTTTTATAATTTAATAGTAAAATTTAATTTTTATAAAAATAATAATATTTAGAAATATTCTATAAAAGGAGAATTTATGGGTTATTGTATTATAAAATGCACTACTGCAAGTAAAATTAATGCGATTGAAATTTCAGAATATCTTATAGAAAGCAAATTAGCAGCTTGTGTTAATATTATTCCGGGAGTTATTTCTGTTTACAAATGGGAGGGCAAAATTGTTGAAGGACAAGAATTTTTAATGATAATTAAGACTAAAGACAGCCTTTTTAAAAAAGTTGAAAAAGCTATTATTGAAAGACATGAATACTCTCTTCCTGAAATAGTTGCAACTCCTATAACAAAGGGAAATAAAGATTATTTAAAATGGCTGAAATCAGAAACAATGTAAATAAAAATAATTTTATTAACTTTTTAAAATCATTAGGAATTGAAGTGCATTTTAATACAAAAGCTCGTGGGTATTCAGGTTTTTGCACCAGTAAAAGGATAGATATATCAAAAGAATTGCCTGAAAATAAAGTTATAGATGTATTGCTTCACGAATTTGCACATTTTGTTCATTATAATTTAGAGCCAGAGCTTTTCAAAACAAATGGTTCTCTTAATAAATTATTTCATACTGACAAAGTAAAAGAAATTGAAAAAGAGCTATACCAAATAACACAAATTGTTTTTGACAGTATTCAGTTAAGGAAAATAGAAAGACTAAGAGATTCTGTCAATATAAAGATAAAAGCAGAAAGAGAGAAAATAAAAAAATATTATCCTGATTTTCAATCGAGTAAAAAATTTAAAGATTTTGAAAAATATATTAAGCATTCAAACGCAAGATATTTACTCAAGTATGATTGTGTCATAATAAAAGGTGGTTGGTTTTCTCATAACATAACAATTAGCGTTAAGTCAATAGAAGATGATTTTCCGTCAATGCCGGAGGCTTTTTCTGCATATATTAAGATGAAATCTTTAGAAAGAAAAAGGAACAGATTAAATGCAAAAAGTTCTAAATTTATCAAATATTTAAAGCAGCCAACAGAACTTTTTGCAAGATTTTTTCAATTTTATTGTTCTGATAAAGAATCAACAAAGCATTTGGCACCTGAAGCTTATTCAAGATTTGTCGAACTTAAAGAGCAAAATTATTATCCTTTTTTAAATGATTTTGAAACAACTTGTCTTAAAGATGGAGATATTAATGTATAAAATGAGTTTTAATAGCAAAAGACTGCCAATGTTCAGGTATAGCAAAGTAGCCGACAAGAATAGTTAAAATCACAAATAATACGGTTAATATTGCAGCTTTAAGGTATATATTATAAACATAATTAGGATTTTCTTTTTTTATTTCATTAACGATAGATTTTGATAAATCTTTATTTAAAATTTGTTTATTTTTTTTGATACTTTCTTGTAATTTTTCTTCAAAAAAGAGCATTTTATCCAATTCTTTTTTAGCATCAGGGTTCAAGGAAATAAATTTATTAAAGTTATAATAATCTTCTTTAGCAAGTTCATTATCAATGTAAGAAGAAATATTATCTTCAAAGAATTTTAAATTTTTATTATATGGAGAATAATCAAGTGAATTATCAAAAGAAGCTTTTATTTTTTGAGAAATATTTTTGAGAGAAATATATTTTTCAAAACAATCAGAACAATTTGATAAATGTTGTTCAATTGCAAATGCAGTAGAATCATTAATTTTTCCATCAATATACAGAGGGAGCAGATATCCAATTTTTTCACAATCTAAAGAATTCATAAAATCTCCTTAATTATTTTCAAAGTATGGTTCAAGGCAATCCTTAATTTTATGTCTGGCTCTATTAATACGAGATTTAACGGTTCCTATTTCAATGCCTGTAATATTTGAGATTTCCTGATAGCTCAGACCTCCGATTTCACGTAGAACCATAACAAGTCTAAAGTTATCTGGAAGTTTGGAAATAGTTTCATTAATAATATTTTCGACTTCTTGATGTAAAGAGTTTTCATCAGGGCAAGGACAAGGATCGCATATTTGTAATAGTTCGCATTTACCGTTTTCATCTTGTTCGTCAGTAGATAAGCAATGAGGGTGTTTATGTTTTTTTCTAAGTTCATCATAAAAAAGATTAGAAATAATTCTGTTAAGCCAGCTTCTAAAGGTTTTATGATTTTTCAGGGAAGAAAGACCTCTACACATGCGTAATAATGCTTCTTGAGTCAAATCAGCCAAATCATCACAATCAGGGCAAAGATAGTAGAAAGTCATATAAATTTTATCTTGTTCACGTTTAACAAGTTCTTCCATAGCTTTAAAATCACCATTTTTCGCTAGTTCTACTAAATTTAGAAGATTAATATTTTTATAATTTTTAAAACTGAACATATATAAAAATCCTTACAAAAAAAGAATAGAATTAAAAAAGAATAAATCACTTACCGAACTATATAAAGAAAAAGCATAAAAAAAGATAAGTATAAAAAAGAATAAAAAATCGTATTTACAGTATAGTTTGTTCGAAATTATGTTACAGTTACCTATAAATATTTGAGAAAACTTGAAAACGAAGTTTTGGAAATTCTTTTTAAAGGACAGGGCAAACTGGGACTTTCCGGAGAAAATAATCCTGTAAAAGTTTCTATCAGTCAATTTTATGGAATAGAAATTAACGATTTTGCTGTAACGGTAGCAAAAACGGCTCTTTGGATTGCAGAATCGCAAATGTTGAAACGAACAAAAGATATTATTCACATGGATTTGGACTTTTTGCCTTTAAAGACATATTCGAATATTGTTGAGGACAACGCTCTGCGTATAAAATGGGAAGATGTTGTTTCCAAAGACAAACTCAATTATATTATGGGCAATCCCCCTTTTGTTGGGGCACAACTTATGTCGCAAGCTCAAAAGGACGATATGATTTTTGTATTCGGGAATAAATGGAAAAATGTCGGTAATCTTGACTATGTTTCATGTTGGTACAAGAAAGCTACCGACTATATGTATAGGACAAATATTTGTACTGCACTTGTAGCAACAAACTCTATAACCCAAGGAGAACAAGTCCCTATTATTTGGAAACCGTTATTTGAACAGGGTATTCATATAGACTTTGCACACAGGACATTTCGTTGGGATAGTGAAGCAAACATAAAAGCACACGTTCATTGTGTTATAGTTGGTTTTAGCTATACCAACAAATCCAAAAGACTGTATTCAAGTGAAAGAATGCAGTATGTCAATAATATCAATGCGTACTTAATTGACGCTAATAATACATTTATTGAAAGTCGTCAAAAGCCCATATTTTCAGTACCTGAAATTGGTATAGGCAACAAACCTATTGACGGAGGTAATTATCTATTTACAAAGGAAGAAATGTATGATTTTGTAAAAACTGAACCTTTGTCAAAAACTTATTTTAGACCGTGGTTTGGTGCAGAAGAATTTATTAATAGAAAATCTCGTTATTGCCTATGGTTAGGTAATTGTTCCCCTTCAGAATTGAGGGAAATGCCTCACTGCCTGCAAAGAGTTCAAAATGTTAGAAATTTACGTTTGGAAAGTAAGAGTGCAGGGACAAGAAAACTTGCAGATAAACCAACAAGATTTCATGTTGAAAATATGCCTGCTTCAGAATACATAATTATTCCTAGTACTTCTTCTGAAAAACGTAAATATATTCCAATGGGATTTCTAAAACCATATTGTATTAGTAGTAACGCTGTTCATATAATACCAAATGCAACATTATATCATTTTGGAATATTAGAATCAAATGTACACATAGCATGGATGAGAGCCGTTTGTGGACGTTTAGAAATGCGTTATCGATACTCAAAAGATATTGTTTATAATAATTTCCCTTGGTGCAACCCGACAGATGAACAGAAGGTAAGGATAGAAAAGATGGCACAGGGGATACTTGATGCAAGGGAATTATATCCTGAATGTTCATTGGAAAATTTATATGATGAGCTGACAATGCCGCCGGAGTTGAGAAAGGCACATCAAGCAAATGACAGAGCAGTAATGGAAGCGTACGGATTCAAGGTAAAAGAAGATATGACAGGCAAATATCGTTGGTATAGTGAGTCTGAGACGGTTGCACAATTAATGCAAATGTATCAAGAGCTAACAGGACATGAAAGAGATGGTAAATAAAACCCAGCTTTAAATATTGGTAATATTGTTACAGCTAGTTTAGGATAAGGAATAATTTTAAAAAATAATAATAAAAAGATATTGACAATCCAAAATTATTATCATATATTATAGATATGTTTTAAGCCCCCATCGTCTAGTGGTCTAGGACACCTCCCTTTCACGGAGGCGGCAGCGATTCGAATTCGCTTGGGGGTACCATTTTAAAACATTGAAGTGTTGGTTTTAGTCATACAAAATGTATTTTTTTATGTTTTTATTGCTTTTCTTTTTCGACTTTTTTTATGTATTGTTGTAATTCTTTAATTTGAGAAACTTTCAAGTATTTATATGTTCCCTTTTTTAACCCCGATAGGTCAATACAACCATGATGTGTTCTTTTTAAAGATATAACAGGATGACTAATATAATCAGCCATTTTACGAATTTGTCTATTCATTCCTTGTTTTAATATAACAATTAAAACAGTATTGCCATTTTCAAACGATTCAACAATAGCTTCTGCATATGCTATTTTACCCTTTTCAAGTTCAATTCCTTTTGCCCATTTTATCAAATCATTTTGTTCAATTTTTCCTTGAACACAAACTCTATAAATCTTTTGAACTTTTATACTTGGGTGTGTCATTTTATTAATTAAATCACCATCGTCGGTCATTATTAATAATCCGGTAGAATCTTTATCTAATCTTCCAATAGGCTTTAAATTTTGAACTTCCGGAGGCAAAATATCATAAATTGTTTTTCTTCCTTTTTCATCACTTTTAGTTGTAATATACCCTGCCGGTTTATAATATTTTATGTATGTAAATTGTTCTTTAATTGATAATATTTTACCATTTATTTCAATTTTATCTTTTTTTGAAACTTGTGTTGAAAAGTCCGTTATAACCTTCCCATTTACTTTAACTTGCCCAATAGCAATAAGTTCATCAGCTTTTCTTCTTGAGTATTTTCCGGACAATGCTATATATTTATTTAATCTTATTTTTTTTTCATTGTTTTTCATAAAATAATGATACATAAATAAAAATTTTTCTTCAATATGAATTAATTATATAAATGTTAAATTGATGGTATTTATATAAATTTTTTACAAATGATGACGTATTAAAAGGCATTTTATTGACAATTTTTTGATGAGGAAGTAAAAATATTATATGCACAAATCAAGATTAATTTATGGGCTTTCTTTCATATTACCGATTGCAATTTTGATAATTTGTTTAATACCTTGTCATATTTTTCCTTTTGGACAAGAAAGTTTTATATCTGGTGATGCAGAATTTCAATACATTAATTTTTTATCATATTTTAAATCAATATTTACAACAAATAATGATTTTTTCTATTCTTTTAGCCTTTTAGGAGGCTCTCCTATCCTTGATTTTGCAGCATTTTATCTGTTTAGTCCTTTAAATTTTATTCTATTTTTATTTCCTAATGAATACCTTCAAATAGGTTTACAAATTATAATTATATTAAGGCTTGGTCTTTGTGGATTAACTTTTGCATATTTTCTAAATAAAGTTTTTGGTTATAGAAAAATTAACATTCTTTTTGCTGTTACCTATGCATTAAATGGGTATAATATTTCTAATTTTGTACATAATCATTTTCAAATGGACAGTATAGCTCTTTTGCCTCTTGTAATATTAGGAATAATTGATATAGTAAAATATAACAAATTTAAATTTTATATTTTCACATTAACATTTGCCATTATTTTTAATGCTTTTTCTGGATATATCATTCTCTTATTTTCCGGATTATTCTTTATATATCAAATATTGTTAAATGCAGATTATAAACATTGTTTGGCAATAATAAAAAAATATCTATTATCTACTTTTATCTCTCTGGGATTAACTTCTTGGTTAATTCTTCCTGTTTCACAATTATTACAGAATAATAAATATAATTTTCTTGATTTCTCTATTTTAAGTAGAGCTTTGGAAATAAGAGTTGATTTTATTACCTTTTTATCTAAATTTTTTAACATAATATCAAAAGGGAGCTATACTATAGATTATTGTGAAAATACACCTTATGTCTTTGTTGGGATTTTTATTTTCATATTGTTAATTTCATATTTTTTAAATAATGGTATACAAAAAAAAGAGCGAATTATATCAGGATGCTTTTTTTCTTTTTTGATTCTATCATTAATGATAAATATTCTATTTACAATATGGAATATGGGAGTGGAACATCCCGGTTTTTCTATATATAGATACAGTTTTATTTTCAATTTTTTTATTATTTATTTATCATATAAATCTTATTTAAAAATCTCTAATTTAGATAAAAAATCAATAGCTATTGGCTTTTTTATTTTTTCTATGATTATTCTCTCTATTTATTTACGTCATTTAACTGTTATTGATAATAAATTACTGTTAATAAACTTAATCTTAGGTATCCTTATTTTTATTGGAATGTATTTATTTATAAAATGCAAAAAATATAAATTGGTATTTTTAATATTTATTATATTGTTTCATTTATTTAGTTTAGGAGATAATGTTTTAAAAAAATGCAAAGATATTCAATATATAGAAATGAAATCCATTTCTATATACAAATATACAGCATATTATAAGATATTTAACCAAATTTTGAAATATATACAAAGTATAGATAGTTCTTTTTATCGAATAGAAACAGAGGAAGCTTTTTATAACAGACAAAAATTTTCATTTGAAATTCCGGTTATTAATGTAGGCTTTTTACATAATTTTAATACAATATCAAGTTATTCTTCCTGCTTTAATATGAAAGATTTCAATTTTTATCGAAAAATTGGGTTTCTAGGTAATAAATACTTACCTAATATAGATTATAGCGTAGGCATTGTCAATTTACCAATCTCATTAATGAATGTAAAATATATTATCTCTAAAGAAGATTATTTGGTTTATCCTTATAAAAAAATTAATTCTTTCTCTGATAATACCCAAACTTTTTATTTGTATAAAAATGATTTTGCTATTCCATCAGGTATTATTGTGGATAACAATATATTAAAAAATGATTTCTCTAATTTGGATTTTAAAGAGTTTCAAAATAATATTATAAAAGGAATCGCTAATGTTGACTATGGAAATGTTTATACATATAAGGAATTATTTTTACAGGATGTAGATGCAAACAAAACAAATTATACTATATATGAAAAAATAAGTTCAGATAAAAATATTTATTTTTTAATTGAACCTGGCACTTGGGTAACATATAAAGCAAAAATGAAGATAGAAAATATTAATAATAATGCAGAAGATGGGAAACCATTTAATATACAATGGCATCCTCAAAGTCATTTTTTAGGCAATCATCTTAAAAATAATACTATAAAAATTTCCTTATATGATATTGAAAAATTTAATGATCTTTTTATTGATGATTTTAAGCGACAAAAAATGTTTCTGATATATGAAAATATTGATATTTTAAAAAAATATATTAATAAAACACGACAAAACACTTGTAATATTGAAAAAATAACATCATCAAAAATCAGATGTAAATGTACAATAAAAGGAGATAATAAGTTATTATTATTAACAATACCATATGATAATGGTTGGACAGCAAGAGTAGATGGAAAGGAGGTAGAGATATTAAAGGCATATAATGCGTTAATGGCGATACCTGTGAATAAAGGGGAACATATCATTGAGATGAAATTCTTCCCTCCTAAATTAATCGAAGGAATAATAATTTCTTTAATATCTCTAATATTTTTCTTTTTGAGTTGTCATAAAAAAGATAATTAAAATAAAAAACCTCATAAAAATTTTTATGAGGTTTTTTATTTGCTTAAAAATAGAATTATTTTAAGTCTTTATATGAACCTGTAAACATATCGCTGTAACTTGTATGTAATAATTCATGTGCTTTATGTGAACCGGGCTTTTCAAGATCTTCTTTGTAAAGTCTTATAATATCCGGATTTTCATGTGAAAGTCTTATTGGAAGTTCTCTATCTTCTTCATAAAGACCTTCTGCACGTTCTTCTTTTATTTTTGCATCTTTACAGCTTGTTGGTTGCCCTCCACCATTTACACAGCCTCCGGGACAAGCCATTACCTCTAGTAATTGGAAGTTTGCTGTTCCATTCTTAATTTCTTGGATTGCTTTTTCTGCTTCTTTTAATGTAGAAACAACTCTAACTACAACCTTTGTTCCTTTGATATCTAATTCAACAGATTTTGAACGTGTTGATTTATCAACACCTCTCATCTGTTTAATATCTTTATCAGCAATATTTTCACCTGTTACGTAGTAATAAGCTGTTCTTGCTGCAGCCTCTGCTACACCACCTGAAGCACCAAATATTGTTCCTGCTCCTGTATATTCCCCAAATGGTGAATCAGCTTGTTCAGGTTCAATATTTTTAAAGTCTATTCCTGCTTCTTTTATCATTCTTGCTAATTCTTTTGTTGTCATTACAATATCGGTTTCAAACTTGCCATCTCGTTTTAATTGACTTCTTCTTGCTTCATATTTTTTAGCTGTACAAGGCATAATTGATATAACAGTAATATTTTCTTTTGTATAACCTTCATGATATTTTGGCAGTAATTCCTTTATAACAGGTGAAAGCATTCCTTGAGGAGATTTACATGTTGATAAATGTCCTAACATATCTGGATGTTGTGTTTCCATATATCTTACCCAAGCCGGACAACAAGATGTAAACATTGGTAATAGTCCACCTTTTGTTAATCTTTCTACAAATTCTGTCGCTTCTTCCGTAATTGTTAAATCAGCTGAGAAATTTGTGTCAAAAATTAAATCAAATCCGATTTTTCTAAGTGCTGCATATATCTTTCCTATAGTGTTTTCTCCCGGTTTTAATCCAAACATTTCACCAATTGCAACACGAACTGATGGAGCTATTTGTACTACAGTTTTCTTGTTCTTATCATTTACTGCTTCCCAAGCTTCTTCAATATTTGACTTAATTGTTAAAGCACCCGTTGGACATACTGCTTGACATTGTCCACAAAATACACAATCAACTTCTGCAAGAAGCTTTCCGTTTAACGGTTGTACTACCGTTTTTGAACCTCTGTTTGCAAAACCTAATACTGCATGACCTTGAAATTCTTGACAAGCTCTTACACATGCTCCACAAAGGATACATTTGTTAGGATCTCTTTTTAATGATGGATTCCAATCATCAATAGCTTTCATATCTTCAGGGGTTAATTTTGCATATTTGATTTCCTTTATACCGTATTCTTCAGCATATTTTTGTAAATCACATTGACCTGATTTGTCACAAGTTGTACATTCTCTATCGTGATTTGCTAAAAGAAGCTCTAAAACAGTTTTTCTTATTCTTCTAACTCTTGCAGTATTTGTACTTACCTTTACATTTGGTTCCGGAGGCATTGTACAAGAAGAATTTACAACAACTCTTCCGTTGGGATATTCAACTTCTACAACACACATTCTGCAAGAACCGAAAGGCTTTAATTCAGGGCTATAGCAGAATGTAGGTACATCAATACCTGCATTTCTGATAACTTCAAGAAGATTCGGTTCATTTGTATATTCGTATTCTTTTCCGTTTATAAATAATGTACTCATATCGTTTACCTTCGCTTTCATTACGATTGTTTAATTGCCTTAAACGGACATGCACTTAAACATGAACCGCATTTTATACACTTACTGCTATCAATTTTATGAGGCTGTTTTACTGTTCCTGAAATAGCACCAACAGGACATGTTCTTGCACATTTTGTACAACCTTTACATTTATCTTCTTCTATTGTAAATGTCTTCATCGCTGTACAAACTCCTGCAGGACATTTTTTATCTTTGATGTGAGCAATATATTCATCTCTGAAATATTTTAATGTTGATAAAACAGGGTTAGGAGCTGTTTTTCCTAAACCACACAATGAACCGTCTTTAACTGCTATAGCAAGTTCTTCCAACTTGTCTAAATCTTCCATTGTACCTTCGCCATGAACAATCTTTTCTAAAATCTTTAACATATTTTTTGTTCCTTCACGACAAGGCGTACATTTTCCACAAGATTCATTTTGTGTGAAATTCATAAAGAAACGAGCAACTTCAACAATACAAGTATCTTCATTCATTACAACAAGTCCACCTGAACCAACCATTGCCCCTGCTTTTGCAAGACTGTCATAATCCATCGGTAAATCAAGATGTTCTTCTGTTAAACAACCTCCTGATGGACCACCTATTTGTACTGCTTTGAATTTTTTACCGTTTCTGATACCTCCTCCGATATCAAATACGATTTCTCTTAAAGTTGTTCCCATTGGAACTTCAATAAGACCTGTATTATTAACTTCACCTGTTAATGCAAATGTCTTTGTACCTTTTGCAGTTTCTGTTCCCATTGAAGAAAACCATTTAGCTCCCTTTAATAAAATTACAGGAATATTAGCTAATGTTTCAACGTTGTTAATAAGTGTAGGTCTTTCAAATAAACCTTTATTTGCAGGAAATGGTGGTTTTGGTCTAGGCATTCCTCTTTCACCTTCAATTGATGCCAATAATGCTGATTCTTCTCCACATACAAAAGCTCCTGCTCCTTCTTTTATATGTAATTCAAATGAAAAATCTGTACCTAAAATATTTTTACCTAAATAATTACGTTCTTCAGCATCTTTTATAGCTTTTCTTAAACGTTTAATAGCTAAAGGATATTCTGCTCTTACATATATATATCCTTCATCTGCACCTATTGCAAATGCTGCGATAGCCATACCTTCAAGAAGTTTGTGAGGGTCGCCTTCCATAACACTTCTGTCCATAAATGCACCAGGGTCGCCTTCATCACCATTACAAACAACGTATGATTTTCCACCTTTGTTTGCAGCTGTGAATTTCCATTTTAAACCAGTTGGAAAACCTGCTCCCCCTCTGCCTCTTAATCCGGAATCTAATACTTCTTGTATGACTGCATCAGGATTGTTTTCTTTTAAAACATTAGCTAATGCTTCATAACCTCTTACTGCAATTGCTTCATCAATAGATTCTGCATTTATATGACCACAGTTTGCAAGTGCTGTTCTCGTTTGTTTTGCGTAAAAATTAATATCTTCACTTTTATATATATTTTGATTTGTTTTTGGATCAATGTATAATAATCTTTCTACAGGCTTTCCACCTACAATATGTTCATTAAAAATTTCTTCTACATCTTCAACATGAACTTTAACGTATGTTACATCTAATTCAGGAATTAAAACTAATACACCTTGTTCACAAAAACCATGACAACCTGTTGGCACAATGGTCATTTTGTCATGGTCAGTTAATGTTGAAACGTTTGCACCAAGTTCTTTAAACTTTTCAATAACATTAAGTGCACCGTTTGCAATACAGCCTGTTCCGGAACAAACAAGAACTCTTAATCCCTGTGCTTTAATTTCTTCTTGTGCTTTTTGTTGTTCATCTTTTATATCTACCGTTAATGTTATCATTTTATGCCTCCTGTTCCTGCTTGATTATTTCGTCAAGAGCTACTTTGACTGCATCTGCTGTCATTTTTGGATAAACTTTTTCGTTTATTACAACAACAGGGGCTAAACCACAAGCACCAAGACAGCTTACCGTTTCCAGCGAAAACATTCCGTTTTCTGTTGTCGTTTTTCCATTAGTAAGACCAAGTTTTGCTTTTACTGCATCTAAAACAGGCATAGAACCTCTAACATGGCATGCTGTTCCATCACACAATTTTATTTCATACTTTCCTTTTGGATCTAGACTGAATTGTGCATAAAATGTTGCAACACCATATACCGTTGCAGGTGATAATCCTTCTATCTTTGTGCCAACATAAGTCATGGCATCAATTGGAAGGTATCTGTAAATTTCTTGAATTTTTTGCAAAATTGCTATAAGGTTTGATTTCTTGTATTCATACTTTCCTAAAACCTCATCAATTTTGGAAAAATCAATCGCTGTCTGACTAGTAGCCGTCATATTTTTCTCCTTCTTGATGTTTATCGCTATGTTACTTATAACATTATGTTTACTTCAATTATCTGACATAAATAATTTAAAATCAAGATTAAAAACAACTTAAACTTTTCAAAATTATCCCATCTAGAAGATTGAAAACTATAACCTATTTGATGAGATAATTTTTAAATTTTTTTTCTTTATATCAGCTTAAATATTCTTATTTATTATTGTTATTATTATCTTTAGGAAATTCTACCATATTTTTTAATTCTGAAAATGCTTGAAAATATTCACAATAATTTAAAAGTTTTGTTTCCGGCTGTACATCTCCGGTCATTCTTTCTATGCAGGAACATAATCCTTTTTGCTTTGAAATATCTGTATTTGGCTTAAATCCAAAATGTGTACAGCAGCTGCATACTAAAAGTTTTAATCCGTTTTCATTTAATTTATCATTTATTTCATTTATGGCTTCTCTTGCTGATGGATATTCTCCACTTTCTGTTTTTTTATTTTTGTGTCTGAATACAACTTTTTTACCATTACCTGTATTCTTTATTTCTATTGAACAATTCAATACATTGATTCCATCGGTAATTTGAACATTTTCTCCAAAACCCTTTATGTCCGGTTCTTGGCTTTTTTCCTTCTTCTTCATCTTTTTGCGATTTTTATTTGGTGAAAATATTATTTCCAATATCCTGTATATTGGACTAAGTATAAGTAAAAATGGACTTATTTTATCTTTAGTAACAATAAATAAAGAAATAATGAATATTCCTAAAGTAATTAATGCTCCGGTAAAAATATATTTTATGTCATAAAAAAACATATTTTTAACTTCAAAATTATATAAAAAGCTGAAAAATCCAATATATAATAATATTACAACTAATGATGATGGCTTAAAAAACGTTGTTAAAAATTCCCATGTTTTAAATCCTGTATTAAAAATATTACTAAATCCGTATTTTAAAATTAGCAGTTTATCTTTTACTTTTAAATAATTTTCATCTTCATATTTCATTTTTGTAATTACATTAGGTGCAAAAATAGGATAATATTTTCTGTTTGCCAAAAATAATG
>JAFQYI010000120.1 GCA_017406505.1 bacterium | reverse complement strand
TTAAATATATAAAAATAACATATAAAAGTAAGGAATAAATAATGATAAAGAAACAAGGTTTTACGTTAGCAGAAGCACTTATTGCACTTGTAGTTATGAGTTTAGTTGTAGCTGCGACAATGCCTATTATCATTAAATCACAAAATGCACCAAGTGAAGCACCTTTTAAATATGTTACGCAAGGAGATTTAGCACAAAATGCAGCAGTATATTCTGCAATTGGAGGTACTGCAACTATTTTGTCAGGAGATAAAAGAATTCCTATTGATAGTCATATTGGAACAAATAAAGATTATGTATTTTCAGCCATGATGAATCCAAAAATATCAATCGTAGCAAGAAATCATGGATATAATCCTTTAATTTCAAGACATTTAATTGATTTTTATGAAAAAGAAACTAACGGAAACCATACTAATATTGGAAAGATGTCCTTTGATAAATTTTTAAATTTGGCATTAGGAATAAATTCCATGGCATCTATATATCCTACACAAAGTGTTTCCAATCTGGAGTATTATACAGAACCAACTTGGACAGAACTTGAATCATACACAGAAAATTGGCAATATAAAACAAGCTCAGATACAATTAATTTTAGTCATTATAATGGCATAGATATAGGAGAAACTATAGGAGCAGCCAATACAGCTATAGGACAATATTCTATGGGTGGTGATACAAAATATATCGGAGCAACAGCTACAGATGGTTCAGGCGATGTTCCTGCCAGAAATCTTATGGGATCAGGAAATACTGCCATTGGTACATTTTCTATGAAAGGATTAACTAATGGTAATTTGAATACCGGTGTAGGATTGTATGCCCTACAATATCCCTCAACAAATTCAAAAGGCACTTCATATCTGGCAGTAAATAAGGGGTATGGAAATTCCAATACTGCTATTGGAGCTTATGCTTTAAAATATAATGCAAATGGTTCATATAATACAGCATTGGGAACATATTCAATGACAGACAATGAAGGTGGTCATTATAATACAGCTGTCGGAATGTATTCTTTATATGCAAACAGAACTTCAATATCAAATACTGCCGTAGGTTATCGAGCATTATCTTGCTATAATAATGAAATAGAAGCCACAACAACAGGATATAATACTGCAGTTGGAACAGAAGCCGGAGCAATCTTATTAAATGGTATATACAATACAATTTTAGGATATAAAGCATTACAAAATTCACATGACGGAGATTATAATATTGCAATAGGTAAAGAAGCACTAAAAAGCAACAGCAGTTATTACAATACAGGTTCATATAACATAGCTATAGGTAATAATGCTCTTGACAATAATACGACGGGAGGAGCCAATATTGTTATAGGGAATGATGCATTATGTAATAATCGAACCGGTTCAGGAAATATTATTATTGGTCACGGTTTAGCTACGCTTTCTACCGATACAGCTATTTCAAATAAATTATATATTGGTGGATTAGTAAGCTATAATAATTCTACTAAAGCAACAAGTGTATCAAGATTTACAGACAGTTCAGTTTTAATATACGGAGACATGAGCTCATCATCATCAACTCCATCAATACAATTTAATACTCTTAATACAACTATAGGAAGTAGTGTAACTATATCTGATACAACGTACAATCCTAAAACAATTATCAAAGGAGCAGGATATATAAATTCTGTATCAAATGATAACAAAATTGTTACAAAAAAAGATGTAGAAAATTTAATTGATGTAGCAACTGCTTCAGAAGGTAATGTAAATCATGGAACATATTCCGGAACAATAGTTTCTGATTCTCGTTTAAAGAATATTCTTGGAGAAAATACAGCAGGATTGAAAGAAATCATGCAAATAAATGTTAAAAATTACACAATGAAACGAGATAAAAAGAAAGAAGTATTAGTTGGTGTTATTGCACAAGAACTTCAAAAAGTTTTCCCTAACAGTGTAATGGAAGGTCGAGATGGTTATTTAAGAATTAAACGTGATGAAATTTTTTATGCTTGTGTAAATGCAATAAAAGAATTACATAATATGATTAAAGACGTAATTGCAAAAATTACAGGCTTGGAAGAAAAAATTCGTATTCTTGAAGATAGAAATAAACTCAATGAAGAAAAAATTTCAGCATTAGAACGTCAAAACAAATTGTTTGAAGAACGAATTAAAACATTAGAAAATTTGAATACAAAAAAAGTTATTGAAAAAAAATCTGTTACTTCTAAAAAAACACAAGAAATAAAAGAGGAAAAAGAAAATTTGCAGATTGAACAGGAAGATGAATAGTAATTATGCGTCTTGATAAGTTTCTAAAAGTTTCAAGATTAATAAAAAGAAGAACTGTTGCCAATGATGTTTCTGATAAAGGAAGAATTTCGGTTAATGGAAATCCTGCAAAACCTGCAAAACAATTAAAACCAGGTGATATAATCACAATTGCTTATGCTGGTGGAGAAACTTCTGTTGAAGTTTTAACAATCCCCACAGGAAATGTTTCGGTACAAGATGCTCCTACTTTGTATAAAGTCATCAAAAATTTTAGAAACGAAAATTGATTTTTATATGCTTATATAAATCGCAAGTATTAAGTTTTGTAAAACAGCCCTTTGTGTAGCCTTTCTCAAAAGCAATTAAATCAATACTCAAAAAATGTTCTTTTTTACACTAATTATTTTTTTATAAAAAACCATAATTCAGGATTGAAAAGGGTTTTGAAATATGTTACAATTGTAGTAGGAAAGGTTTAAAAACTAATCCCAAGGAAAAATATGAACGTGCTGTCATTAGAAGAACCAATAATCTTCCAAAAAATAGCCGTCCGATTAATATTTATAATTTTTGTCACGGTTATTTTTTTAGGGGATAGTTTATGCTTTTGGGGAAATTCTAATTCATCGATTGTGCATTCACAAAGTTTTTACGGAACAGATTTACAGATACATAATAAAAACAGTTACAAAGCTTCTGTACAGGAAGTTCGTTTTAAATTATGGCAAATTTCCTTAGCAAGAAGATATGGTAATGTTTATAAAAACAAAATCAAAGATGGAGTTATTCATATAAAAATGACCAAATATTACAATAACAGACCATTACGAATAAATGTAATAGAATATAACCCATTTATAAATCCTGATATAAAAATTTTACCGATAATGGCCGGGAATGAACTTGCGAAAAAAGATTCCGTAATCAATATGTCGCAGAAAAATAATGCCTTTGCTGCAATAAACGGTTCATATTTTAAACCACAAACAGGAGTTCCTTTAGGACTGATGATGGTTGATAAAAAAATTTTAACAGGACCAATATATAGCAGGGTTGCACTTGGAATTACGGATAATGGTTTTAAAATGGATAGAGTAAGTTTAAATGCTTCATTGTTTTATGCTAATAACAAATTACAAGTAAACAATATAAACCAACCACGAACACTTTGCACTGATGTTTTAGTTTATACTTCAGATTGGGGAAAAATATCACCCAAAACACCTCAATATGGTATTCAAATAGGAATTCAAGACGGTAAAATTATTGAACGTTCAGAAAAACCTATTTCAATCCCCAAAAATGGTTTTGTAATTTCTGCACCAAAAAACAAGATTGATGAATTCTTAAATATTACAACAGAAAGAAAATTTTTAAAGAAAAATCAAGACAAATCTATCAAACTTGAAATCAAAACAAATCCTGATTGGAAAGATGTAAACCATATAATTAGTGGTGGACCATTTTTAATAAAAAATGGAGAAATTTTTGTTGATTATAAAGAAGAAAAATTTCAGGCTATTACCGGGAAAAATCCAAGAACAGCTATTGGTTTTACTAAAGAGGGGTATTTTATCATGGTAACAGTTGATGGAAGAGAAGAAAGTTCTGTGGGTGCAGGTCTTATTGAACTTGCCAAAATAATGAAAAAATTTGATTGTATTTATGCCATGAATTTAGACGGTGGAGGCTCAAGCACAATGCAAATTAACGGCAAAATTGTTAATTCTCCATCTATAAAAGGTGGTATCATTGTAAGTAATGCCCTTGCTCTTGTTAATACTGAAAAATTAACTTATGCAAAATAAAAAAATCTCTTTCTTATAAAAGAAAGAGATTTTTATTTTATTATAGAGAATATTATAGCTGAATGTCATCTAATCTCATAATGTCATGTTTAACTTTATCAATCCAAGCTTTTGCTCTTGGTGAAGCATCAGACCAATTAACTGCACACAAGCATCTTTGTACCCAAACAAGTCGTTTGAAAAATTCATATTGTGCATTAATAGCATTTTGCTTTGTAGAAAGATATGTATCTTGAGCATCAATCAACTGTGCGATTGGAGCTTTACCTTTCAAATATTGAGCTTTTACAGACATGTAATTTTCTTTTGCTGCAAACATGGCTTTATAATTTTTTTCTATACTGAAATAACAAGAAAGAGCTTCATTAACAATGGTTCTTATTTTTTCTTCAAGAGATAATTTTACCCCTTCATTCATTGCCATTAATTGCTTTTTCTCATTACTTACACGAGCAATTTCTGCAAATTTTGTACCACCTTCAATAGGTTTCCATTGAGCAAAAATGCCTAAATATCCATGAGTTGGATCAGAATTTGGCATGGTAAATAATCCACCTGTCCTCAAATCTCTAACAGGCATTGTCATTGCACTAGTATAATGTCTGCCAAATAAGGATTGGTATCTTAATTCTAACTTTGCGTCAGGCAAAAAGAATTTTTGAATATACATACCTCTTTCAATATTTTTCATTCTCATAGCAGCTTTTAATTTTTCAAGTTCCGGAGAAACTTCATAAGCTTCTGCAACAAGCATTTGAGTAAACTTTTCAAGAGCTTGAGGAGTTCTTACATAGTCAAGAATATATAAATCTTTTGTATAAAAAGCAGGATCATCAGCTTTTAAAGGAGCAAGATTAAAATCTTGATTTTGAGGTTGGGCAAGAAGTTTGCTTATCATAATTTTAATATTTTTATATGCAGCATTCATTGCAATTAAATTTTGTTCATTTATTCTTAATTGGCTAGCCCAACGCATTGTTTCTTCTCTGCCACAATAGCCTATTTTTTCTCTAACTTTAGCTATTGCCAAATTTTCTCTCGATTCTGAAACATATTCTTCTTGAATTTTAATTGAATTTTCAAGCATTAATGTTTCTATATATAACAAAGCAACATCAATACCCATATTTTGTTCTGTTAATAATTTTTCAGCATAAGAAAAATCTTTTTGTCTGTGCTTAATTAAAATATTAGTAACAAGAGCAGGCGAATATATTACCTGATCTAAACCTAATTGAAAAGCTCCGGTTCTTTCAGGATATAAAAGCTTAGCAGATTCAGCAAAATCTCCACTATATTGTTGATAACCGAGTGTAGCCGAAAATGTTGGTAAATATCTTAAATATGCTGATGTAACAGAATTTCTTGCAGCTTTAATAAGATATTCTTTTTGTTTAATATCATAGTTTTGAGCATTTAATTTTGCAAAAACTTCAGATAATGTTATTTCAGGGGCTTTTTTACTTGTAATAACCTTAGCGTTTGTTAAAAGTCTGATATGAGGTTCATAACCTAATTTTTCAGCAGTATCTGTATTTATATATAAAATATCGTCTTCATAAAAATATAATTTTTCAAAATCTGTTTTTTTACCATCCAAAACAGCTCTAACATTGAAAGAAGTTGCTTCAGCAATTTTTCTATCCATGTCTAAAGCACCGGAACCTAATAAACAACCCAATTTTACATCACTTTCACCTAAAGATGAAAATGTTAATATTCCTCTTGAAGTTAATTTTGTAAACATGTCTTGCAAATCTTCAAGAGTTAATGTAAATTGAGGCATAACAAATGCAGCATCAACATCGGCAGGAATTTTTGCAAGTGCATTATCAACACTTCCATTAACCGGAACTACGATAAAGTTAATATTTTTACCATCAAATTTTTTACCAAGAAAACTATTCCAATCTTTTTGAGTTTTGAAATAGGCTTCATTCATCAAAATAGCAACCTTATTAAAATTAGTTAATCTTTTAAATTGTTCAACTTTTTGACAAGTTTGAGAAACAGGAGAGAAAAATTCTTCTCCAAAATCTCTTAAACCATATTGATCTACAGTTACAACAAATTTACCTTTTTTATTAGCTTTTGACATGTACTTTGAAGTCAAATAGCCTAAAGCAACAATAATATCAGCATTTGAAGAAAGAGCTTTATCACATATTTTTTTAGCACCAGCTTCAGTCCAATCAGCAGTATATTCAAGTTCTTTAGGATAAACAGCATTATAATCCTTTGCTACTGACTGAGTTATTGATTTTTTGAATTTTTCTAAAAAATAACTATTTGCAGGTGATGTACCATCAATGACGAAAGCTATTCTTGCTGTTGTTTTTATATTCTTTGCAACAGTAGCCTTTTGAGTTGTTTTTTGAGAATTTTGAGCTATAGCAAAGACCGGTATAGTTCCATTAAAAGCAAACAACAGACACAAAACCATTGTTATTATCTTTTTCATATTATAATCTCCTTACACAATACTTTCACTATCCATATATGTATAATTAAAATTAATATAAATATTTAATTGTGTAAATAAGCCCTTTTCTCTTGAAAACCCATTGTTACAAGGTGGAATATAATCTTTTGTTTATTTTCCAAATATATATTTAAAACTATTATTGATTTTTAGCCATTTTTTCAAAAATTTTATAATGTTAAACATTATATAGACAAACAAAAATAAAGATTAACATGATATAAAAACAAAGTCCTTGAAATATAGCAAGAAGTATATTATTTTAGAAACGTAAACATTTGTAACTATTTTTTCAAAAAACATAAAACATGTAACAAAAAAAAAACAGAACTTGCATTCATGCAAATGAAAGAAAGATTCAGAATTTTACCCGACAATAAACGGCTGAAACAAGAATTTTTCCACTAAAGGGTTTTACCAAACCCTCACATAGATAATTATAAATATTATTGATTGTGGAGTGAACTTTATAAGTGTGTACAAATAAGAGTTTAATTGATACGCAAAAGTGCGTAGCAGTTAAGTTCGAATACTCAAAGCAGAGGAAAAAACAATGGTAGATACGAGATCTGCGGGAGCATTCGGAGTTGCCGGAGCGATAAATTTTAGAAGTGGTGATATTTCCGGCACTGCTGCAAAAACAGCAGATGACAGATCTTATCGAGGTACCGAATACTTCCAACAAGAACAAGAAAACAAACATAAATCTAATGAAAAATATATGGATAGAAGTGCTCAATTAAGAGCAACCTTAAATTCTTTAGCATTAATGAATGTTGCAGGAATTATAAAAAACAACAATCCATCACAGTAAAACATTAAATATCACGAAGAAGAGAAAACCATAAAAACGAAGCAAAAAGCTTCGTTTTTTAAATTTTAAGAAATAAAAAGGACGGATAAAATATCCGTCCAAAAACTTTGGTAAGTGTGTGAATGTGTAAGATTTTATTTATTATGCAAAGATTTTATATGAAACATCTATGTTCTTTTCTATTACCTTCTTAACTGAATCATATTCTGTTTCTATCGCTTTATGTTGTGTTTGTATTTGTGTTAATTCCAAATCTAACATCTTATCTTGATTTGATAATGTTAATGATTTTGCTTCGTATTCTGCTTCTGCTGCTGCATCATCTTCTGTATATAATGAATCATTTATACAATCTAATGATCCCCAGCCTACTGTATGATATTCATTATTACTATCTGCTTTTTCTAAATATAAACTTCCATTTCTTAATGCACTTTGGAAGAAATCTGCATTCGATACTTCTTTTACAAATTGCATTTGACTTGCATATCTGCTGATTAATGCTCCTGCTCCATTTTCTTGTACATATCTTTCAATTAACTCTGGGTCATTTCCTTCTTTCTGTGCAAGTTTATATGCTACATTATATTGTGATTCAAGAAGCTCTTCATCACTATTTCCACTTATAACATATTTTCCATTTGTCGTTTTTACTAAAAAATCTCCAACTATTGTCTTATTATTTAATGCCATCAATCCTTGATATGATAACTTCTCTTTATATACTTCTGATGTATTTGAATCTGTATAATATACTAAATCCATTTGTCTGTTTGATCTCTTTTGTGAATAGTCTAAAGCTAGCTGTTGAGATTGCATTGCTAAATTAATCTTTCTTTGTGAAATCATTTGAGCTCTATATTCAAGATCACTCTTTCTTGCTGTTAAAAGTAATAATCTCGCTTGTGATGATGCTAAGCCCATTGCTTTGTTCCTTACTTATTCACTTACCTACATTCTATCTATCGACATTCCTCTATTAAAACTTTAATCTTTTTATTTTATTTCTTAATATTTCGTTACAAAATTCGCCCAAATTTAATAACGACAATATTTTATTATCTTCTCGTCTTTTACTTTATCATTACATGCTTTCAGCATGTTTATAAATTTTAAAAATTTTTATAAAACATGAACGATGATATTTATCTTTCTCATTTTTTAATCTTTTAATACAAAACTTTCGCAACAAAACTTAATATAAAATTATATGCCTTTATAATTTCATCAGTTTGTTATTTGCAAGATAATAAAAATTTTTTTAAATAATTAAATATAGAAACTTTTTTAGTACAAAAAACATCGGCACTAATCAAATTTATGAAATGTTTATTAAAACCTTTATGTGCTAATGGTTTTATCATATAATATTGTTCTTTTTCGTTTTCATACTTATCAATAATCATACTTTTATTTTGCATAAAAAATTCCTAATCTTTACTATAAAGTATCATATTTAACAAATACAAAAATCATCTATTTACGTGGTTTCAAATAAGCATGTTATTAAAAAAATTAAAGCATGCCTTTAGTAGACATTATTTTTTCTTTATTTTTTTCACTTATTTCTGTTGCTTGTGATATTGCTCTTGCAAATGCTTTAAAAGAAGCTTCTATAATATGATGTGTATCTTCTCCGTCAAGCATGTCTATATGTATTGTTGATTTTGAACTTTGAGAAAAACTTCTGAAAAAATGATATAACAATACAGTTTCAAAATCGGAAGTTTTTTCATCATTCAAAGAAATATTCGTTTTACAAAAAACTCTGCCGGATAAATCTAAAACACATCTTACCAAAGCATCATCCATTGGCAAATATTGCATGCCATATCTGTTAATTCCTTTTTTGTCGCCTAAAGCTTGCAAAATTACTTCACCGAGAACTATAGCAACATCTTCCACCAAATGATGACTATCTTCATCAAGAGATTTTGCATCAATTGTTACATCATATCCTGAATGTGCAGAAAATTGTTCAAGCATGTGTTTAAAAAACTTTAAATCAGTTTTTATATCATATTGTCCTTGACCATCTAAATTTACCGAAATTTTTATTGAAGTTTCTTTAGTCATTCTTTCTTTTTCAGCTATTCTCATTTTAAATTCTTTCTATAACATTTAAAAGTTCATTAATTGAATTAATAATGGCAAATGCCCCATGCTTTTGAAGCTGATTAGCCAATTTCGTTGTTTTATTTTGAGGAGGAAGAACTCCTATCGTTTTTACTTTAGCATTTTGTCCACAAATTATATCATCTTTTGTATCACCAAAATAATAAAAATCATTTGAATTTACTTTTTCTTTTATAATCTCTATACCTAAAGTATCAGGTTTTTGTCTATCTAAAGGTAAATCATCCATTGTAATAATCGGATAAAAATAGTTTTCTATCTGTTCTTTTTTCAATGCAAATATTGCTTCTTCTCTTGGTCTGCCTGTAAAAATTGCAAGATTATAATTTTTCGATAATTCTTTAATTAAATCTTTCTCAAATAAAAAATGTTCATTTTTTATTAATCCGTTACCGTTATCAAAATAAATTTTTTCAAAAACTTCTACAATTTTATTTTTTTCTATATTAAATCCATCTTTTTTTAACAAATATTCTGTTAAATCCCAATCATTATTAAGACCACCAAGACTTTTAGCCTCTGAAATATCTTCAAATGTTACAGATTTATCTTTTGCAAAATATTCATAAGTTTTCTGAATAGTTTTTCTATAGGAATTAGAAACATCAACAAGGACTCCGTCCATATCAAAAATCAATGTTTTTCTGGGTGCTAATAAATTAATAATTCTTCGACAATCAGATATTTTAGGAGCCGTAATTCTTATCAAAGTGGACATGCCGGAAGAAGAAAATTTTCTAACTTTTATTCCATTTTTCAATAAAGAATTATATACAAAATCAGCCTTTTTATCTGCATCTATAAGAACAAAATTTGCATCTGACGGATAAACAATAAAATTCAACCTTTTTAGTTGTTCTGACAAAAATTGTACTGATTTTTTTATTTCTTGTTTTACTTTTTCAAAATGCGAAATATCAGAAAGAACTGCC
This sequence comes from bacterium, assembly GCA_017406505.1. Taxonomy (GTDB): domain Bacteria; phylum Cyanobacteriota; class Vampirovibrionia; order Gastranaerophilales; family Gastranaerophilaceae; genus RUG841. The sequence goes on along the minus strand of JAFQYI010000120.1, from coordinate 320 downwards.
TCTGCTGCTATTGCTGCAACAGTATTCACAGAATATGGAGAAATAATTGTTTTTAATATTTTTATTCTTTCCGGATTCGTTACAATATATCCTACTCTTAAACCGGCAAGAGCAAAATCTTTTGAAAATGATTTTACAATAGCAATATTATCATAATCTTTTACTTTATTTATCATTGAAAAATCACAATAACCTGCATAAGTTTCGTCAAAAATTACCAATTTATCCTTAGAACAATTAACAATTTCTTCTGCAATTTCGTAAGACAAACATTCTCCTGTAGGATTATTAGGACTTGTAAGATGTACTATTTTTATTTT
>JAFQYI010000119.1 GCA_017406505.1 bacterium | reverse complement strand
GAAATATCAATAAACAGTAAACAAATAAAACATTTGATGTTTATGGGGAGCATCATGTGTTTTGGAGATATGTAAGAATTTTGATAAACTATCCCCCCCTATATCAATTATCATGCCTGAGCAAAGCTCAGGTTTTTTTATGACAAAATTATCCCATAGCCATTACATCAACTGTAATTTTATTTTTATATTGTTTTTCAATCATTTGTGTAAAAGAATTAGATGCATTTACCCAAGTTTGAGAACCGGAAATAATTTTGACAGGTTCTTTTTCATTTTGGTTATATATTTTGAAACATAATGGATCTGATCCTTTAAATTGAGAAATTATATGTTTTAAATCCATTATCTCTTCAAAAGACATTTCATTTTTTATACTCAAAGTTACAATATTTCCCGTATCAACAGATTGAGCTGATTCAACAATAATTTGTCCAATATTTTCATCTTTTTTTTGAAATTTTCCTGTTACTATAATTTTTTTATCTTTATCGATTAAAGAACCATAATTTTCAAGAGTTTTATGGAAAGCAACAAATTCAATTTTTCCTGTTAAATCTTCAATAACTCCTGATTTTAGAAATTTTGTCGGATCTTTTTTTGTTGGAATCATTCTTATTGAATTAACCATGCCACACAAAGTAACATTTTTTTCACCTTGAAAATCTTCCAAATCACAAATGTTATCGGTTGTAATATAAGGTAAAAATTTACGAATACTATCTAAAGGGTGAGATGTAATATAAAATCCTAAATATTCTTTTTCAAACTCTTGGATTTCTTTATCAGAAAATTCTTCATCACTTCCGTATAATTCAAAGTTTTCTGCTATTGGGTTTTCTTCACCAAGCATTGAAAATAAACTTACTTGTCCCAATTCTTTATTTTTATTTTCTCTTGATGATACGTTAATCATATTATCAATATTTTCAAATAATTTTTTTCTGCAAGGTTCAAGGCAAAATAAAGTTCCCGTTTTTATAAAGCTTTCAAGAGATTTTTTATTTATACATTTTGTATTCATTCGTGTAATAAAATCATATAAAGACTTAAATTCTCCATCTTTATCTCTTTCTTCTTTAATCATTTCACAAATTTGTAATCCTACACCTTTTAAAGAATTTAATCCAAAACGAATTTTATTGCCGTCAGGAGTAAATTCAGCATCAGATTTGTTGATATCAGGAGGCAAAACTTCTATACCTCTGCTTTGTGCCATAGCGATATACATTTGAGTTTTTTCTTTATTGTCTTTTACGCTTGATAAAAGAGCAGAAAAATATTCAACAGGATAATGTGCCTTTAAATATGCTGTTTGATATGCAACAAAGGCATAAGCTGCTGAATGTGCTCTATTAAAACAATATTTTGCAAACTCTACCATCTGGTCAAAAATTGTATCAGCAAGTTCTTTTTTTACACCGTTTTTTTCACAACCATCAATAAATTTTGTTTTATTTTCCAGAATAATATCAACTTTTTTCTTACCCATTGCACGACGCATCAAATCTGCCTCACCAAGTGTAAAGCCACCCAAATCTTGTACTATTTTCATAATTTGTTCTTGATACAAAATTGTTCCGTAAGTATCTTTTAAAATAGGCTCTAATAAAGGGTGGTCATAAGTAATTTGTTCTCTGCCATGTTTTCTATCAACAAAGTGTTTATCCATACCGGTTTGCAATGGTCCTGGACGGAAAATTGCTACCAATGCACCTAAATCTTCGAAAACAGATGGTTTTAAATCTCGAACCAACTTTTTCATACCTGCTGATTCAAGTTGAAATACTCCATCTGTATCACCTTTTTGTAATAAATCAAACGTTGGTTGGTCATCTAAAGGTATTTTATTTAACTCTAAATCAATTCCATGTCTTTTTTTTATAAGTCTTAAAGCATTTCTCATAATAGTAAGGTTTAAAAGACCTAAAAAGTCCATTTTTAAAAGTCCTAGATCTTCAGAAGTTTGTTTTTCATATTGAGTTATTAAGTTACCTTCTTTCCCTCTTTGTAGAGGTACTAAATCATCAAGAGGAACTTGAGAAATAATAACACCTGCTGCATGCATTCCTGTATTTCTCTTTAATCCTTCTATTTTCATGGCTTCATCAATTAATTGTTTTGCCGATAAAGGAATGCCAGGAATTAAGCTGTCCCCTTGTAATGTTTCATCTTTATCATAATATTCTTGAAAATCAGGACTGTCTTTAAATGCACACGGATGTTTACCGTCATCATTTAATATTGTTCCGGGAGCAGATGGTATAAGTTTTGTTATTTCATTAGATTTATCAAACGGAACATTTAATGTTCTTGCTACTGCTTTAACTGCTTCTTTTGCTGCTAATGTACCAAATGTTATAATTTGACAAACTTTATCAGCTCCGTATTTTTCAACTACATATTGAAAAACTTTTTCTCTGCCTTCAATACAAAAATCTATATCTATATCAGGCATGCTTATACGTTCAGGATTTAAAAATCTTTCGAACATCAATTTATGAAAAATCGGGTCTATGTCTGTAATTCCAAGAGCATAAGCAACTATACTTCCTGCTGCTGAACCTCTGCCGGGACCTACCGGTATTCCATTTTCTTTTGCGTAATTAATAAAATCCCATGTGATTAAAAAATATGCAGGAAATCCCATTTGATTAATAACACCAAGCTCATATCTGGCACGTTCTTCAATTTCTTTAGTTACATTTCCATAACGTTTTTTTAATCCTTCACGTACTTTAAAATCAAGGTAACTTTCTATAGTATGACCTGATGGTACTTCAAAATATGGTAATTTTGATTTGCCAAGTTCTATTATTACACTGCATTTATCAGCAAGTTCGACAGTATTTTTAATTGACTGTTCAAATATGTCATTATCTAAATTACTAAAAGCTTTACGTAATTCTTCCGGAGTTTTTACATAAAATTCATCATTTGAAAAATGGAAACGATTTTCTTTGTTTGCTTTATCTGAATTTGTTTGAATACAAAGTAAAGTATCATGCCAAGAAGCATCTTCTTTTTTAAGATAATGACTGTCGTTGGTGATAACTGTTTTAATATTTAATTCTTTAGCAATTTTTAAAAGACCTTTATTAGCTTTTTCTTCTTCCGGAAGCCCATGTTCTTGAAGTTCTATATAATAATCATCGCCGAAAACAGATTGATAATATTTTGCATATTCGAAAGCTTTTTCATAATCATTATTAATAATTGAAGAGGAAACTTCACCTGCAATACAAGCAGAAAGACAAATTAATCCTTCGGAGTATTTTTCTATTAGTTCATGATTTGAGCGAGGTTTATAGTAATAACCATCAACAGCAGATTTGCTGGCAATCTTAACAAGGTTTTTATAACCTGTATTGTTTTTTGCAATTAAAATAAGGTGGAAAAGTTCATTTTGTCCGGGCTTTTTTTCAGTAATATCACCATGATAAATATAAGCTTCCAATCCTATAAGAGGTTTAATACCTGTTTCTTTAGCAGTTTTATATAATTCGATAGCACCATGCATAACACCATGGTCTGTAATCGCAACAGCAGGCCAGCCTTGTTCTTTACAAAATTCACATAATTTTTTTATTTTTATTGCACCATCTAAAAGGCTATATTCTGTGTGTAAATGCAATGGTACGTATGACATGTTTATTTTCCTTTCAATACATATATTGTACTATAAATGTTTTTTGTCATGAATTTTTATATCTTGAATTTATTATATAGAGAGTCTATGTCAAAACAGGACTGACAGAAATATTGTTTTTTTATTTTCACCTGAATGTAAATCAAAATAAAATCAAATAAGCATTTGAAATAAATTTATGTGATAATATATAAGAAAAAACAAATGGAGTTATTATGTCAGGAGAAGAAGATAAAATAATAATTACAATACTTGGTGCAGATAAAGTTGGTATTGTTGCAAAAATTACGGCTATATTAGCTGAATGTCAAGTTAATATAGAAGATATTAAACAGTCTATTATGCAAAATGTTTTTGTAATGTTTATGCTTGCTAAAACTAGTGAAAATTCACTTCCTTTTAACGAAATAAAAAGTAAACTGACTAAGGCAGGTGAAGAAATGAAAATGGAAATTTGGATTCAGAAAAAAGCTATTTTTGATAAAATGCATACAATATAAAAGGGGTAGTAAATGAATTTTTTTAATGAAGATTCTATTCTTGAAACAATTAACATGATTAGAATTCATAATCTTGATATTAGAACTGTAACTTTATCTTTAAGTCTTAGAGATTGCATGGATAGTGATATAAAGTGCGTTGGTGAAAAAATACATGAAAAAATCACCAGATATGCACAATATCTTACAAAATATGCTAATGATATAGAAGAAGAATATTCAATTCCTATAGTGAATAAAAGAATAGCTGTAACGCCGATATCTATTATTGGAGAATCTTGTAAAAAACCGGATTATGTTTATTTGGCTAAAATTTTAGATAAATCTGCTAATGAAGTTGGTGTGGATTTTATTGGAGGATTTGGTGCTTTAGTGGAAAAAGGTATGACCAAAGGAGATATACTTCTGATGTCAAGTATTCCTGAAGCATTAGCAGGTACAAAAAAAGTTTGTTCATCAATTAATCTTGCTTCATCAAAAGCAGGAATTAATATGGATGCAGTAAATAAAATGGCAGAAATAATAAAATTATCAGCTAATTTAACAGCCAAACAAGATGGTATAGGAGCAGCAAAACTCGTTTGTTTTTGTAATGCACCGGGGGATAATCCATTTATGGCTGGAGCTTTTCATGGAATTGGTGAGCCTGAATGTGCTTTAAATATTGGAGTGTCAGGACCAGGTGTAGTTAGAGCAGCTGTTGAATCATTACCGAAAGATACTTCATTAGGAGATGTAGCTAATAAAATTAAACAAATAGCATATAAAATCACATCAACAGGTGAATTAATCGGACATGAATTGGCTGAAAAATTAGGAATTCCATTTGGAATTATAGATTTATCTTTAGCACCCACACCGGCAATAGGAGATAGTGTCGCAGGAATTTTTAGAGCAATGGGACTTGAGCATGCAGGTGCACATGGAACAACAGCAGCACTTGCAATGTTAAATGATGCTGTTAAAAAAGGTGGTATAATGGCAAGTTCTCATGTCGGAGGATTATCAGGAGCTTTTATTCCTGTATCAGAAGATGCAGAGATGATTGAAGCCGCCTCAAAAGGATATCTTACTTTTGATAAACTTGAAGCTATGACATGCGTATGTTCTGTAGGTTTGGATATGATAGCAATTCCAGGAGATACACCAAAGGATAATATTGCAGGCATGATAGCAGATGAAATGGCTATAGGAATGATTAATAAAAAAACGACTGCAGTTAGAATTATACCTGTTCCCGGCAAAAAAGTTGGAGATAAAGCAGTATATGGAGGCTTATTAGGAGAAGCACCAATCATGGCTGTAAATCAATTATCATCAACAAATTTTGTAAAAAGAGGTGGTCGTATTCCGGCACCGATTCATAGTTTAAATAATTAGGAGAAAAGATGACATTAACAGAAGAAAAGCATAAAATAAAAGAATGGAATGATTATTTTCTAGATATGGCAAAGACTTGTGCGACGAGGTCAAATTGTATACGTTCACAAGTAGGAGCAGTAATAGTTGGAGAGGATAAGAAAATAAAAGCAACAGGATACAATGGAACACCATCAAAAGTACAGTCTTGTTATGAAAGAGGAACGTGTTTCAGAATAGAAAACAATATACAATCAGGAACTAGATATGAAACCTGTAGAAGTATACATGCAGAGCAAAATGCAATAATACAAGCAGGGCAAGACAGATGTCAAAGAGCAACAATGTATATATACGGGCATAATTTTATTTGTATATTATGTAAGAGATTTATAGTGCAAGCAGGAATAAAAGAAGTATATTTAAAGAAAGACGATAAATCACCTATATTATATGTTACAGTGGAGGAAATCAGAAAAGAACTAGAAGAATAAGTGCATCTTGACTAAAAAAAAACTTTATGCTAGCGTATAGATATAAAGAGGGCTTGTAGCGCAGCGGTAGCGCAGGGGACTCATAATCCCTTGGTCGTAGGTTCGAATCCTACCGGGCCCACCATTAAAGCCAAATCGTAAAGATTTGGCTTTTGTTATTATTACAGTTTTTTAGACACTTTAGAAAAATTTATAAATTAACATAACTTGTCATTTTTCATTAAACCCTTACGGTACTCGAACTTTAAAATAAAGTATATTCTATGGAATAATTGTACCCGATAAGTATAATTATCAAGATTATCATTATGCTATATTCTGCAATTTGTTTTTATAAAAATCATAGCAACATTCTTTAAATTATTAGAAATAAAACATAAAAAATAATTGATTATCTTATTTTATCATGCTATGATATACCTGGTTTTAAGGAAAATATGGACTGTCATCTTCTATCACACGGAATATCAGTAGAAAAAAATGATTTGCATGATTGTTGCTTGACACATTTGCATAATGGCAGACCATTTATTATTGAGTTAAACCAAAATAAAACAGTTAATTGGGAAAAGGTATTTGAACTTAAACATTCTCTCAAAAACCATAAAAGAACAACTGAAAAAAATTGTGTTGGTTGCCGTCTTTTAACAGATGAAAGAGATTACGATAAAGATAATGACTATATTTCTCATATCAACCTTAACCATTGGAATATATGTAATTCAAGATGTATATATTGCACAAGGGAATATAATGGTGGTGATAAATATTATAATATCCTACCAATGATGAAGGAGCTTTTTGAATATAATGGTGGTAAAAATATAGTTTTTTATGGAGAATTAACATTTCAAGGTGGGGAGCCTACAATGCTTCCTGAATTTGAAGAACTTTTGAGAATGTTTACGTCCAAAAAAATGCCTGTTCGCATTCATTCATCTGGGATAAAATATTCACCGGCAATTGAAAATGGTTTAAATAATAATACTGTAACGCTTATTATTTCTCCCGATACAGCTAATCCTGAAACTTATAAAAAAATCAAAAGAGTGGATTGTTGCGAAAGAGTTTGGCAAAATCTTGAGAATTACGCAAAAGCAGTACAGGAAGAAAATAGATTAAAGGCTAAATTTATAATTATACCAGGCTACAATGATTCGATTGATGAAGTTGATAATTTTATTAAACGGGCAAAAAGTATTGGAATAAATCGTTTAGTTTGGGAAATTGAAGGTAGTTATGGAGCAGTATATAATTATGATATTCCAAATATTGGATTATTATTAGATTATGCAGTTAACCAAACATTATTAAATAATTTAACCTACGAATATTACGATGGGGCAATATATGTACAAAATAAAAGAAATTCTGAAAAAAACGAAAATATGGAATATTTTAATAAAAAATATGAGATTCTAAAGGAAAAATATAAATTTAGAAATTTAGATTACTCAATATACAACGATTAAGAAAAATAAAATTTGTTCTTTTTTCAATTTTCTTATTTTAAAATTTTATATGCATATATAACAATAAGAAGTTTTATATCATTTGAGAGTTTTATATAAAGTTGATTTTCAAGGTTTTCTTTGTATAATGATATTTTTTAACAAAAATCTTAATTAACATATTCAATTAGAAGTTTATAGAAATATATTAAAAAAAACATTGTAATTGATATATATTATATAATGTAGTTCTATATTATCAACAGACCATAAATTAAATCAATATAGTGGTATATTCCTTGTTTTAGTTTTGTTAAAAATTTTTGCTCAAGATTTTGATGACTAAACATCAAGTACAGATTTAAAAGAATCCGAAATTTAATTGCCAGTAAAGAAACAAGAAGGTTCAGAAATAGATGAACCTGATTTGGAAAAAATAAAAGGATATATTAAGCCTATATATGATGAAATAGAAAAAGCCTTTTCTTATAATGATTTAATTTAACCTCACTTCACCCCACCCCACATATCCTCACCCCTATTTACTTATTCATAATTGTTTCTATTATTCTAAAATTTTAATTGTACAAAAAACGCATGGTATAAGGTTTTTAGACGAGTTTTGTTGTAATTTGTATATAAATGCCTAAAAATTTTTACTTTACAAACTATCTTATTCCGTCTAGAGTTTCATTAGGATGTTTTTCCCAATATTCTTTTGTCTTTTCATTTGTGTTATCAGGTGTAAAGTCTAACCATTCGACTTCTGATTCAATTTCAGCAAAAGTTTTACCATCAAATATTTTTGATTTCATAAATTCTTTACCATTTTCATACATTGAAACTGTCGAACCATGTTCCCACAAATTTTGATTTAATGATGGAATAAATATTATTAATTCCATATGATAAGTTGAAGATTCGGAGCAAAGTAGAAAAATGATACATTGAAAGAAATTGCAGAAATAGATGGAATCAATGGAGCAAAATATATACATTTAGAAGCATAAAAACAAAAAATATATAAAAAAGCCCATAATAAATAGAATATTATGGGCTTTTTTATGAGTCCTGTATTTATGACAACAAAGTTATATTTTCAACAAAAATTTCAAAGTATAAAAATCTATGGAAATAAAGCTTTAAGGCTGCTTACTGCATAAGTTCTTAAATTGATTTTTATTGATTTTTATTGATTTTTTTTATTAATATTTATTTTATATTAATTTCTATTTCAAATGTTCTATTCCATGGGAATTTATATTCAATTTCTAATTTATCAATATTTAAAAAATTAAATACTTTTTCTTCGTACGGTTTAAACATCTCTTTTATTTCTTTTATATTGATAATATTATTCTCTCTTATATATTCTCTTATGTTTGCTTGATATGCCCAATCATCTAACAATCTTGTAACTTGTAATCTTTTAAATGCCTTTTCGCTAACGTTTTGAGATGTATAACAACTTATTGCCGTAGAAATTGCAGAACCTAATGTATTTCCTGTTGTATTCCACCCTGCATAACCTAAGAATTTTTCATCTGCTTTTCTTTGTATTATTTTTTCTATAAATTTATTATCTGCTCCATTTGCATTCACTATATCTGCAATAAAATATGGTTTATCAAAATTTGAAAGATTACCGTCAAATCCTTTTGACAGTTCTTTCATAACTATCTCTCCCTGTTTTTCAACAAAATTATTAACATATAAAATAATATCGGCATCTTCTACTTTTGATATTGTTGCTCCTGCTGTTAAAATTTGAGAATTTACAGACTCTTCTACTGAAATATCTTCATAATTTGAAATTAAAGAAATAGATTTTGGATTAGAATATATTGGTGCAATTTTTATCGTTTTATTATCTGAAATACTCCTTGATAATAACGTTAATGGAATTTCATCTGCACCTGTTTTGACAAAAACTCTCTTATATTTCTCTGCTTGTAATTCAAAATACTTAGCTTCTTTTACGTTAAAACCAAATTCTGCACAATCATCTTTTGAATATACTAATGTATCTATTAATCCGTCTTCGTATAATTTTATATAACTTTTATTAATCAGAAAATTTCTTTCTCTTGTATTTAACCAATCAAGTACTATTTCTTGAGGAATTTCTAACGATATTTTTTTTGCTTCTTCCATCGCACATTGATTTCCCTCTACTTCTGCTTTATGAAAATTATAAGAATATGCGAAAAGTTTCTTTCCGTAATCTTTCCAATATTCCTTTTCCTCTTCATTAATATTATTATTTGAAATTCGCATTATGCTTGAAAAAACAAATGTTTTACAATCCACTTTATTAAGTAATAAATTACGTAACCTCAATACTCTTTGTTCTACTTCTTCTTGAGTGTCTTTAGATTTTCTTGAGGGTACCAAACCACCATACATCAATGTATCTGCCGATATAATGATATACTGAACATCATGTACTTCCTCTAACCAATCAAATATAGCTGATATATTAGCCGATTTAATTAGCGAACCTAAATAATTTTTTGGTGGAAGCATTAATTGAATTTTCGGATTTATTCTGGCAATCATTTTCGGTAATTCATAACATACCGGTCGATTATCAATAGGTATTAACGCAATTTTTTTCATGCAGGCACTCCACATATTTTTTCTTTCATCATATTTAATTCTTTTAAATAATCTTCAACAAAGGAATTTGGAGATATTATTTTGCAATTCTCACCGTATTTTAATAATCTTCGGATTAATTTGTTTTTATCCTCCCCATAATTTATGATAACTTTTTTATTATCTGTAAAAGTTTGAACATTTTCATTTTCTCTTAATCTATAATTTACTGCTAATCTGTCATATACCTCAAACACAATAGATGATTTAACATGATAAATGATACTTTTTCTTGGTAGTATTTCAAAACTTTCTATACTATCCGTTAAAATACGCATTATATTATGTGTTTTTACATTATATACCTCTATATAGATTTTATTGTTTTCTATTTCTGCTCGCTTTACAAGAACTAATAAATCTTCTCCATTATATTTTATTTTTATTTGTTGTTCTATATCAGCATAATGCTGATATTCTTGGGCTTTTTGTGAAAGCTTATCCTGTCTTAGATTTTTTATTGATTCTATTTTTTCATTTAACTTTATCTTGGGAGATTTTTTCATCAACTTCATTATATTTGTTATTAATTGGTCAAAATATTGACGTTGATTTTCTATACAACAGGTATCAAAATTAACATATAATTCTGCTAATAAATCAATTTCTTCATCAGAAAAACTTTCATTCTGTATATAAGAATACAGAGAATATTTTTTATCTATTTTTCTTATATCTATTCCAAGAATTTCTAATGTGGAAATGTATTTTAAAAAAGTTTCTGTTGTTTCTATATTTTTAAATTTATTACAATCTTGCAAATTTATATCTTTTAAAACGATATCATCTTCGTATAATAACTTTAAAAATTCTAAAACTCTTACGCTTGAATCACTTTTTTTTAACATAGTTTTCATTGAGAATACCTTTCCAGCATTTTTGAAATTTTATTTGCAAGTTTTTGCTTTAAATCAAGAGGTTCTAATAATTCAAAATTACTGCCTAATGAAAGTAATTGTTGAAAAAATCTAAACTCACTTTTTACAAGACTTTCTACTAACATGTATTCTTTATTTTTAAATATAATCTTTTCGTTTGGAGAACATATAAAGGTTTTTATATCTTCTCCAAAAACTTTGAATATAGCTTTAGAAAATTCTTGATGATTACTTTTATCTGAAATAGGTTTTATATCATGTATAGCTAATATTTTTTCTGCATTGAAGTATGAATAAGACTGTCTTTTATAGTACCAGCCTAATATATAAATTCTTCCGGAATCACAAAAAACAGAATCAGTTCTTACATTAATTACCTCTGTTTTTTTAGGTGTCGTATTATATGTAAAGATTATTTCTTTTTTTTCTAAATTTTCTGTTTTTAAAATTTTTAAAATGTCCTGTTTGATTTTTAAAAATGGTCGTTGATAATTTAATAAATTTTTTGTTTCTTCATCATTTGATATATTAGCTAATTTATCATACAAATCATTTATTTCTATGACCTTTTTCCAATCTTTCTTATTTAGAAATTCTTTACGAATTTTTATTAATACTGAAATTTGTTTTTGTGAAAATTTTATATTAAATGGGTGAGAGTTTAAAATATATTTATAATTATTTTTAGGACTTGGTCTTGAAATATCACAACCAACTGTCTTTAAAGAATTTAATGTAATTCTTAATGTATCATCAGAAACAGATTTTTTGGTTATCTCATCTTCTTTCAATGCATTTATTATTTCTAAATGCGAACAAGGTTTATCAATAAGCATAATTAATATTTTTATTGCCCTATAACCTGTAATACTTATATTTGAATAATTTAATTTTTGTTTTCTATATAATGCTGACATCAACTTAAATCCACAACACTAACTCCATCGCCGCCTTCTGCTTCTTCTCCGGGGCGATATTTTGTTACATAAGGACTATCTGATAAATACTCTCTGATAGCTTTTTTTAATACTCCGGTTCCATGACCATGTATTATTATTGCGTAGGGCAATCTTGCTAAACATGCTTTATCCAAATAATTTTCTATTTCTCTCATTGCTTCTTCGTATCTATATCCTCTTAAATCCAGAGTGTATGAAACATCTTGCTTTTTAAAAGAAAAAGATTTCTCTTTAGATTTAGTAATTTTATTGTTTTTAGATACAATATCTTTATCATAAACAGCAAGTTTATTTATGGGAATAATTGATTTTACATTACCCAATAAAATTTCAGCTTTTTTGCGTTTATCTGTTACACTTATAATTTCGGCTTCTTGGTTTAAATCTTTGATTATTACTTTATCACCCTGTTGGATAGTTTCTATATCAATATCTTTATATTCTTCTTTCAGAGTATTATATTCATCTGATAATTTATCATGTAATTTTTTTCTTATTAATGAATTTTTTCTTATTGAATTAATTGCATTTTCACGAGTTTCATTTTCTCTAAGATTTTTTAATATATCTTTAATTTCATCTCGTGCCAAATCAAATGCTGATTGAGTTTGTTTTTTATATTCAGAAATAATTTTTCTTTTTTCTTTTTTTAAATCTTCTTCTTGTTTTTCAAGCTGAATTCGTAATTCTTTTACTTTTTGTGCATCAATTTTAGCTTCTTCTTCTTTTTTTGCAGCTTCTTGCCACATCGTTTCTATTTGATTATAAAGTTCAATATTTTTTCCTGAATTTTCATAAAAAATTTCTCTTGAATTTTCAGCAATTTTTTTATCTAATCCTAAATTTTCAGCAATTGTAATTGCATTACTGCTGCCAGAAATACCTTGTATAAATTTATAAGTCGGTTTTAACGTTTCTTTATCAAATCTTACGCAAGCATTTTCAAAAGAATTTCCATTAATTGCTAAATTTTTTAAATCTCCAAAATGCGTTGTTACAACACTAAAAGCTTCTTTTTTGGTAAAATCTTCTAACAATGCTCTTGCAAGTGCTGCACCTTCTGACGGGTCTGTTCCCGAACATATTTCATCTATCAATATTAAAGTATCAGCATTTGCATTCTGACTCATTTCTATTAAATTTTTTATATGAGATGAAAATGTTGATAGACTTTGTATAATATTTTGCTGATCACCTATATCTGCAAATATATTTTTAAAAGGATAAATTTCTGCCCCTATACAAGGTATATGAAATCCTGCTTTTGTCATTAAAACACAAAGTCCTATTGTTTTTAATATTACAGTTTTTCCACCGGTATTAGAACCCGTTATTATTGTACAAAGATTATTTTTATCTGCGTTAAAATCATTTTCTATAACATTATCGCAGACCCTCATTAAAACAGGATTTTTCATTGATTTTAAAATTATTTTTGGATTTTGAATAATTTCTGCAGGAATACTGTCTGTTTTTTGGGAATATTTTCCTTTTGAAAAATGAAAATCCATCTCTGCCAACAAATCTTGTGTTTTTATCAAATTTTCATAGCATGAACCTATTTCTTCCGAAAAACTTTTTAAAATTCTATCTATTTCAATATTTATACGAATTTCAATTTCTCTTTGTTTATTATGCAATTCAGTTAATTCTTTAGGTTCAATAAAAAATGTTTGACCTGTTGCAGATACATCGTGAACAATTCCTAGTATTTTATTTTTAGCTTCTGCTTTCACTTGAAAAACTGTTCTTCCATCTCTTTGCGTATATATTGTATCTCT
>JAFQYI010000118.1 GCA_017406505.1 bacterium | reverse complement strand
AATTAAAAATATAAATATTTATAATGATTTCAAAAAAATATTTTTATTACCTCAAAAAATTACCTATCCAACAGGATTAACATTGTATGAATATGTAACATCATTTTTTTATTCTAATTCACTAAAGTGGTTTATAACAGAAGAAGAAAAGCAACAAACAGAAAAAGTTTTAGAAATTTTAGAACTTTCAGACAGAAAAAATATATTAATAGATAATTTAAGTTCCGGAGAATTGCAAAAAGCGAATATAGCAACAGCATTATTATCAAAATCTGATTGTTTATTTCTTGATGAACCGACCTCTAATATGGATTTAATTAACCAAATAAAAATTCTCGAAATATTAAAAAAGCTAAAAAATGAAGATATAACTTGTGTAATGATTATACATGACTTAAATGCAGCTGCAATGTATGGTGATTATTTTATAGGAATAAATAAAGATAAGAAAATAATAAGTTTAGAGAAATCAGAATTTTTTACAGAAAAAAATCTTGAAGATATATTTGGAATAAAAATAAAAGTAGTAAAAAATAATGATAACGTAACAGTCCAATTTCTTAATTGAAGACATATTAAAAATATAAAAAGCAAACATAATGAATAATTGAGTAGAATTTTATAATCTATAATGACAATTTTTCATTTTTACCTTAAAATGAAAATGTGTATAAATTAAGGATAAAAAATTGTTTCAAAAATTTACGGAAAAAGCAATAACAGCAGTAAAAGATTCACAGATTTCAGCAATAGAGCTAGGTCATAACAAAATTTATCCGGAACATTTGCTATGGGCATTAAGCAAAAAAACAAATGAGCTGGGTGCAAAAATTCTTAAAATGAACCATGCTTCATCAGATAATATAAAGGAAGCCATATTAGAAGTTTTAAAAGATAAAGAAGTATCCAAACCTGTAACAAGTGTTTTATTTAGTAACCGAATAAGGCGAGTTT
Source organism: bacterium (assembly GCA_017406505.1). GTDB lineage: Bacteria > Cyanobacteriota > Vampirovibrionia > Gastranaerophilales > Gastranaerophilaceae > RUG841. Next base: position 2,240 of record JAFQYI010000118.1, on the reverse strand, counting down.
TTCAAAAAGCGTATGAAATTGCATCTGAAAATGGTAATGGTTTTGTAAAAACAGAGCATCTCTTTTATGTATTATTGTGTACAGATATTTCAGGATTAGATAAATTATTTAATCAACTTTATCTCGATTCGGTAAAAGTAAGAGAAATAATGAAAAAAATTGTAGAAAAGAAGTCCAAGCAAAAAGATAAACACCCTGAAAATACAGAAACAAAAGAAACAGATGATAAATATAATCATATTTTATCAATAGTAAAAGATGAAGAATCAGCATCGGTATTCAGTAGAGCTGTTGCAAAATTAACAACATCTGAATATGAAATTTTGGGTACAGAACAAATTATGCTTTCAATTTTAGAAGATGAAAATTGTGGCTTAGCCGATACATTAAAACAATCAGGCATAACTTCTGACAGTTTTAACGAAAAATTGAAACAAATCACATCAAGACTGGATGAATATGAAGATAAACAAATCATATTTACACCAAACGCATTAACAGCATTAATTAATGCATCGGATACAGCAAGAGAATTGGGAAGTACTTCTGTAAAACCTGAACATATAGTATTAGGTATTTTAAAATCTAAAAAAGGTATTGCATATAAAATTTTAAATGAATTGTATCCCAATCACAGATTAATGGAAAAAATATTAAAGCCACTTGAAAAACAAATGAATGAAACACCTGTTATTTTACGTTTTGCAAATCAAGAAGCAAGACGTTTAGGCAGACATACTGTAGGAACAGAACTTATATTGTTAGGTATTATGCTTCAAGGTAGTGGTGTAGGATATACTGTTTTGAAAGATTTAGGAATAACCGTTCAAGATTTAAGAACAGTAACAGAGCAAATTTTAGGAACAAATGAAGAGTATATTGATAAAGATATAACTTATACACCAAGAGCGAAATCTGTTCTCGAAATTGCCTGGAAACTTGCCAAAAAAGAGATGAAAGTAAAAATATATTCAGAACATCTTTTAGAGGCAATAGTTTCATTACCCGATTCTTTAGCTATGAAAGTACTTACAGGGTTAGGTACAGATGAACTTGAAATCAAACAAGGTATAAGAAATAAAATAAAATCATAATGATTAAAAAAGACAAAAAAATAGAACTTCTTGCACCTGCTAAAGATAAAATAACAGCAATTGCTGCTATAAATGCAGGAGCTGATGCAATTTACATAGGATACAAAAAGTTCGGAGCAAGAAAGTCTGCCGGAAACAGTATTGAAGATATAAAAGATATTGTTGATTATGCTGATAAATTTCGAGTAAATGTTTATGTAACCTTAAATACCATATACACTGATGAAGAAATTGTTTTTGTTATAAAACTCATCAATGAACTTTATGAAATAGGAGTTTCAGCAATTATCATACAGGATATGGGAATTTTAGAATACAAACTTCCTCCAATAAGAATTTTTGCAAGCACACAGTGTCATAATAATACACTTGAAAAAATTAAATTTCTGGAAGAAACAGGATTTGACAGAGTTATTGTGCCAAGAGAGTTTTCACTGGAATACATAAAAAATATAACAAACAATACAAATATAGACATAGAAACATTTATTCATGGTGCATTGTGTATTTCATATAGTGGACAATGTTATTTGAGTTATTGTAACGGAGGAAGAAGTGCAAACAGAGGAGAGTGTGCACAGCCTTGCAGAAAAAAATATTCATTATTGTCATCAAACGGCGACATAATCGAAAAAGACAAATATCTTTTGAGTTTAAAAGATTTGAATTTATCTGATAGTATTGAAGACTTAATCCTTTCGGGAGTAACCTCATTTAAAATAGAAGGAAGATTAAAAGATTCTTGTTACGTAACTAATATTGTTGCATTTTACAGACAAGAAATTGATAAAATTCTTGATAAATACAATATCAGCAGAACTTCTCAAGGAAAATCCTTTGTAGACTTTGAACCAAATCCATATAAATCATTTAATAGAGATTTTACAAATTTCAATATAGATGGAAAAAGAAAAGATATTTGTACAAAACATTATGTAAAATCAATTGGTGAATATATAGGTGTTGTAGAAAAAGTGGAAAACAAGTTTTTCACTTTAAAAAAGGGTAAAAAACTTAATAATGGTGATGGAATTTGTTTTTTTAACGAAATTACAGGCGAACTTCAAGGTACATTAGTTCAAAAAAGTGAATACAATAGAATTTTTCCTCAAAATATAAAAGATATAAAAAAGAATATAAAAATTT
>JAFQYI010000117.1 GCA_017406505.1 bacterium | reverse complement strand
CTAATAATATGTTCAAAAACTTTTTCATATTTCGATATTCCCTTTATCATAAATTTCTGTTTTTGTTCTTCCTATAACCTTTAATCTCTTAAAATCTGAACTTAAAGATGCTTTATCTGAATAAACAATAACCTTTGATGGTAGCTCTAATCTTACATTTCCTATTGCTTCTACATCTGAATTATTTCCTGACCATGTCATTTTATTCGCTGACACATTTGAACCGTCTTGATAAACTATTAATGTCTTTTCATATAATACTATTTCTTTTTTTATTTGATTATATGTTCCTCTTGCTGACTCAAAACTTGCTACAATTTTATTGTCTTTATAAAAATTTCCAACAATATCATTTAATACTGCTATTTGATTTTTATTATCATAATAACCATTTTCTGCAAACATTTCCCAGGATTTTATACCATCTTTAGTTTCTGTTATTAATAAATTTTCAATCGTCAATTCCTGATTTCCAAGAGAATTCTCTAATAATCTCTTTTGAAAATTATGCGTTATCATACCTGCTGATATAAATGCCCATAAACAAGCTATTAAAATAATAACAAATAAAACTATATAACCTATATTTCTTTTTTTCATATATTTTAACCTGTCAGTATTTTAACACAAAAATTTAGTATTATCAGATTGCAAATATTATTATTTAACGTTTGTAAAAAATTCCCTTTTCTTTTGGAATTTTTACCGTAATATTTTTATCATTATTTTCTTTGGATAAATCATAATTTAAAACAAGAAGAATTTCATTATTACCTGCCATTTTAAGATTATTTCTAGCTATAGATTCTAAACTTTTTGCTGAATTAAAACTATATAATTCATTCTTAAGATTAGAATTTTTTTTAAAAGAATATCTATGTGCATTTTTAACAATCTGCATTTTATGATAAATATCAATATTTCTTAAAATATTTACTACCAGACTAAAACCTACTTGAAAAGAAAAAATTAGCAAAACAAAGGTTAATAAAGAATATGCCGCTGTTTTATAATGCTTTTCATTTTCCCACGAATCTGACATCAACTTATTCCTTATCTGTCTTATTTTCTAATTCTTCACTATATAATGTAACTCTGTTTCTACCATTTATTTTTGAAGAATATAATGCTTTATCTGCACATTGATAAAAATCTTCAGGTGTTTGTTCGTGATGAAATTCATTCACACCTATACTGCCTGTTACTTGTAAATATGGTATTCCTTTTACTTTTGCGTCCCTTATATCTATTTTTGTACTTTCTATATTGGCTCTTAATCTCTGTGCAACTGCATAAGCCTCACTTATTTTTGTCATAGGTAAAAGTATAAAGAATTCTTCTCCACCATAACGACAAGCAATATCATACTCTCTTATGGTTTTCGTAATAATTTCTGCAACACCTTTTAATACACAATCTCCGGCTGCGTGTCCATAAGTGTCATTAACTTTTTTGAAAAAGTCAATGTCAAGCATTATACAACATAAATCTGTATTTTTTCTTATACTTTGCGATGTTTCTTGTCGAAGTCTTATTTCAAATTGCCTTCTATTATTTAACCCTGTTAATGCGTCCATTGTTGCATGTTTTAATACTTCTGAATATACATTCGCTCTTTGAATTGTAATTCCTGATTGTTTTGTTAATTCTACAAGATACTCTATGTCTGCTGTTGATAATTTTCCAATTGTACTATATGCAACTAAAACACCTAGTTTATCCCCTTCTCCTTTTATTGGAAATATTCCTATTCTGTTGTCTTTTGATATTTTTATAGTGTCATCTTGTTCATTATTTTCAATCATATTAATAATTTCTGTATTATTACAATTTGAAGGCCATATTAGCTTGTATTTTTCATCTTCCTTCAAAAAGATATAAATCAAATGTGATGAAATAAATCTATCTATCATTTCTCCTATTTGTGGAATTATGTATTCTAATTCATATTGATTTTCTATTATTTTAGCAATATTTTTCATTGCATCATAAAAATTTAATCCCTCTGCCATGTGTTTTTTTATTATTTGATTATTTATGGAATTTGAAATATTTACTATTAAAATTTGAATAAAATGAAAAAATTCTTTATCTATAACAATTTCTTGATTAATATTTTGATATTGTACTTCTATAAAACCAAAAACTCTGTCAGGTGAATATAAAGGTAAATACATATAATTAACGTCAAATGAACCATTTTTCTCTATTTCTTCAATTTTTGTTTCTTCTGAGGTTAAAGAAAATTCTTTCCCATTCAATATAAAATTATCTGTATTCTTTTCAAAAGTATTAAATATATCAAATGCTGCTTTTTGTTGTTCTTTATTTTCAATATATATCCAATCTCGAACAAAATCTCTAAACATTCCGGTATTGTAATCAAGTACAAAAAAGTTGATATTATTAATACCTATAAATTCCTTAAATAATGTATTTAGTTTTTCTACAAAATCTTGTTCATTAAATGCCGTCATTAATATTTTAGAAAATTCAAGCATCAATTTATTATAATATTTTATCATTTATAATTCCTCAAAATATTTTTTCTTAGGACAATACTTTAATTTTTTTGTTAAAAGTTTATCTGAATCTTCTTTTAGTATAACTTTTCCATCACGATATGCAAGTTCTGATTTATCTGTAGCAGATTCTTCAATATGGTTTTTTAAAAATTCTATTTCACCTGCATTAACTAAATTTTTTTTAACATCACCTATAACAGCATAAATATATTGTAATTGTTCAATGTTTTTTCCGTTATCTGCCAGCATGCCTGCTTTTTCTAATTCAGATAAAGCTTCTTGATTGAAGTTTAATGAACGTAATAGTAATGCATAGTTATAATGAGCTTCAAAGTTATATGGTTTTAATTCAATTGCTTTACAATACCCTAAGCCAGACTCTTTGACATTTCCAAGTAATTGATTGGTTAAAGCTGAATTATATATTGTATCATAGTCATTTGGAAGTATTTTTTTTGCATTATCATAAGATTCTTTTGCTTTTTTCAAATACTGAATATATGCTATAGAATTTTCACCCATATAGATAGATTTATTTCTGTATGCTATTCCCATATTATAATAAGCAAGACCTCTATTTGCTTTAACACTTTTTAAATTATTGTAAATAAAAGGAATGTATAATAAAAATGGTTTTGATTCAAGAATTTTTCCATATTCTTGAACAGCCTTGTCATAGTCTGCAAGCTGCTCCGACAAAATAATTCCATAATCCATACGACAAGAAATATAATCAGGCTTATATTTTAATGCTATATCGTAAGTTTCTGCTGCTTCATAATAATTTTCATAAACTACATATAAATTTGCTAAATTGCATCTTGCTTTGTAATGTTCAGGATAATATTCTAATGCTTTATTATAAAAATCAACAGCTTTTTGATATTTCATTTTTTTATATGCTTTATCACCTTTATAAACATAATAAAAGCCCCAGATTTTTTTATACTGTTTTTCAATCCAATTTGGAAATAAAAATATTGATACGGCGATTATTATTACAATAATCGCCAATATGATTTTTTTTATGTGAATTTTGATTATATTGAAAAATTTACCCAATTTTACCTCTAAAATTGATTATGTATCAATATTTGTTGCATAAACGGCATTTGATTCAATAAAATCACGTCTTGGTTCAACTTTATCACCCATAAGAACATCAAAAAGTGCATCACATAAAACAGCATCTTCAAGATTTACTTTTAATAAAGTTCTTGTTGATGGGTCCATTGTAGTTTCCCAAAGCTGTTGGGGCATCATTTCTCCAAGACCTTTGAATCTTTGTAATGTCATTCCTCGTTGTCCTCTTTCATTTACTATTTTTTGAAAATCTCCGAAAGATTTAATAACGATTTCTTCATTTTCTGTTTCCAAATATAGTTCTTTTTCTTCTTCAATAAGAAAACTTCTTATTTCAGGATAAGATTTTTTAATCTTTTGGTATTCAGTTGATTTTATAAGTGTTGGAGTAATACTAACTTGTTCGCCATCACCTTTATCCAATTTTATAATCATCTTACCATCGCCATTATCTTTCAATGAAGTTTTATAATTTTTAGCTTCTTCAATACCATAATTTTCACCATGGTCGATTAAATAATGTTGTAAGTATGCATTAATATTTTCCATTTTTTCAAAATCTTCAAAATCATCAGCAGTAATTTCAGAACGAACCAAGCCTCTTATTACAACAGCAGGAATATCTGCCATTACAGGGCTATGGAAAGAATTGTAATATCCTGACATATCTCCTGATAACATAACTAAATCATCATTAGAACAAGTTTTTGTTTTGGATTTATCTGATAAAGATAAACCTTTAACACCTCTTTCTCTGATTAATTTATCTAATGCTCTGTCATCATATAAATATTCTGAATTTTTACCGATTGTAATTTTATACAATGGTGGCTGAGCTATATAAACATAACCATTTTCAATTAAAGGTCTTGCATAACGGAAAAAGAATGTTAATAATAATGTTCTGATATGAGCTCCGTCAACATCTGCATCTGTCATAAAAATAATTTTGTGATAACGAAGTTTTTCAATATCAACATCGGCTTCATTTCTGCTTATGTTTACACCTATTGCCTGAATTAAAGATTGAATTTCATTGTTTGCATATATTTTGTCTAATCTTGCACGTTCCACATTTAAAATTTTACCTCTCAATGGCAAAATAGCTTGGAACATTCTATTTCTACCTTGTTTAGCAGAACCTCCTGCTGAATCACCCTCTACAATAAACAATTCGCATTTTTCAGCTTCTCTGCTAGAACAATCAGCTAATTTACCAGGTAATGTTGAATTTTCAAGAACACTTTTTCTTCTTGTTAATTCTCTTGCTTTTCTTGCAGCTTCTCTTGCTCTTTGAGCTTGCAATGTTTTTTCTATTATAGTTTTTGCATATTTTGGATTAAACTCAAGCCATTCTTGAAATTTTTCTCTCACTACATCATTTACAACAGGTGTAACTTCTGCATTTCCCAATTTTTCTTTTGTTTGTCCTTCAAACTGTGGATTACCTAGTTTTACACTTACTATTGCTGTTAAACCTTCTCTAACATCATCACCTGTAAGATTTTGGTCTGAATCTTTTAAAATATTGTTCTTTCTTGCATAATCATTTAATACACGAGTAATAGCATTTCTAAACCCTGTTAAATGAGTTCCTCCGTTATGGGTATTAATATTATTTGCAAAACTTAACACTGACTCTGCATAAGAATCTGTATATTGAAGTGCAATTTCAACATTCATTCCATCTACAGTTTTATCTATATAAACAGGTGGTTCAAACATTACTTCTTTGTTTTTATTCAAAAATTCAACGTAGCTTCCTATACCACCTTCATAATGAAATTCTTGTTCTTTTGCATTTTCATCTTTTGCATCTTTGAATATAATCTTTAAACCTTTATTTAAAAAAGCCATTTCTCTAAGTCTGTTTGAAATTACATCTCTGTCAAATTCTGTTGTTTCTGTAAAAATTTCTGGGTCAGGCCAAAAAGTTGTTTTTGTTCCTGTTTTGTCTGTTTCACGTATTTTTTCAACAGGAGATACAGGTTCTCCTCTTAAATATTCTTGTCTGTGAACAAATCCTTGTCGGGAAACTTCTACTATCATTTTTTCAGAAAGGGCATTTACAACAGATGCACCAACACCATGCAATCCTCCTGAAACTTTATATCCTCCATCACCAAATTTTCCTCCGGCATGTAATACCGTATGAACAATTTCCAATGCAGATTTTCCTGTTTCAGGTTTTATATCAACAGGTATTCCTCTACCATCGTCCTCTACTGTTACACTTTCATCTTTGTTAATTGTTACATGAATGACTTTACAATATCCTGCAAGAGATTCATCTATTGAATTATCTACAATTTCATATATACAATGATGTAAGCCTCTTTGACTTGTTGAACCTATATACATTCCGGGACGAAGTCTTACTGCTTCAAGCCCTTCTAATACTCTAATATTACTTGCATCATAAGAGTTGTTTTCTGCTGTCATGTCTATATCCCCATACTATACTCTATATTAATATTTTAATATAAAATATTTTTTTTGCCAAAAATAGACATTACTTAACACATATAAAAAGTTTATTATTGTTGAGTTTTATTTCTTTTTACTATATTTTTTGAATAGCAAGCTACTTCTCTTTCATTAGCTTGACAATTAAACTCAAGTTCTATAGGTACATTTGTATATCCTTTTGGTGGTTTGGGAACTATAGTTGCAATTTCTACCATTTCGTATACCTTTTTGTTTAATTCTTCTACTTTGGATTTTTTTACAAAATGACGTTTATTAATCCAACCTTCTTCATTTATTTCAAAAGAAATTATACAACGTCCTGATTGAGTTATACCTGATGGGTCAAAATTTTTAAACATATCTTCTCTGATAGCAGTCAAATATTTATCATCAAGTTTCGGTCTATCTTTATATGATTGAATTTTTCCTCTTATGAACCATACGATTGCTATTGTTATTAAGATAATAATAATTATACCTGCAACATTTGTCTTTTCTTCATTTCCATCGTAACTCATAATAGTATTTCTTTCTTTATTTAATAAAATTATCTTTCACAAGAAGGTTTGTATATTTCTTTTCCTGATGCTACATATTTTTCTAAAACTTTTATACCTTCATTAGATTCTATTTCACCATATACTTCTATATTTCTTTTTGAGAATTCTTCAATCCAATTAGGCTTAAAACCTTCATCAAACCCTGTTATTCTTTCAACATCAGAAGAATTTACACTATAAAATACTCTTTTTATTCCTGACCACATAATGGCACCTGCACACATAATGCAGGGTTCTGCAGTAACATAAATATCCAAATCCAACGGAGCAAAATCATAAGTTTTTAAGACTTCCGATGCTTTTTTTATAGTGTTGACTTCAGCATGACATAAACAACAGTTTTCCTTTGAAACAGTATTAGGCATTTTGGCTATCAATTTGCCGTTTTTATCATATATAGCTGCCAAAAATGGGCCATATCCTTCTTCTATTAATTTGGCATTTTCTTCTTGTAAACCTAATATAATATGTCTGGCTTTTTCAAATCCTTCTTCTGTTAATTTGTTTTTACCGTAAATATATCCTAATTTTGTTTCAACAGCCATACATGTACTCCATAATTTGCACAACAATCTTATTCTACAACATAAATAATTTTTAAACAACAAACCTTAATATATTTTTTATAAAGATGACATTTGGTGTATTATCTACAATTTATCTTTAATATAAAAAAAAGCCACCTTTAAAAGTGGCTTGCATCCTAATGGTTTCATTTTGTGTTTATGTATTTAGGAGTTTGTGTGTGTTCGGGATTGTAATGTTGGTTATGACTGTTATCTAGTCTTTATTTTTTATTTTATTTTTGTTTTCAAGAAATCTTATGACTATAATATATGTTATTTTTCATTTCTTGTCAAGCAAATTAAGTGTAATATTAACAATAATTTTTAAATCCCTCTTATTGCAAGGATAATAGTCTGTTACATTCTTTAATTAAAAAATTTTTATCAAATGGCATGTCTATAAAATCCCATGGATTAATTTCATCATAATTTCTTTTTGAATAAACTATCTTATCAAAATCATCTATTTTTTTCGACTTTTGAAAATCTTTCATTTCGGATTTAAAAGCTCCAATATTTCCACCAGCCTGATAAACGGCAACTGCATAATCAAATAATTCTCTTCCTCCACGAGAAAAAAGAGCTTGAATATAATCCCATTTCGTACCGGATACGGTTATTTTCACACCTGATTTTGCCATTTGTTTTTTTAAAAACTCATATTTTTTATCAATAGATTTAGAATTTTCTTTTTCAACAAATTGGAAAGCCGTATGTGCTTTTGGAACGAATGACGAAAAACCGAAAGAAATATCAAAGCCCTTATTTTCTTTTTTAAGTTCATTAGCAAAATCCACCAAAGCTACAATATCTTCTTGAGATTCTGTAGGTAATCCCACCATGCCGTAAATTTTAACACCTTTAAAACCATTATTTTTCAACGTTAAAAGAGTTTGTTTAAACTTTTCATTTGTAAGATTTTTATTAATAACCCTTCTTAATCTGTCAGAACCTGCCTCAAGAGCAACAGTAGCATGCTTTTGTCCACATTTTACCAGAGTTTGTGCAACTTTGTCAGAAACCCCGTCAGCTCTAAGTGATGATACTGAAAGTTCTAAATCACTATATTCGTTTGATTTTTCATACATATAATCACAAAATTTTTCAAAACACGGGTGGGCAGCAATTGCAGCTCCTAAAAAAGCTATTTTATGCGTATATTGCAGTGCTTTTTCTATTTTAGATATTATTATATTTTCATCACAAGTTCTATATGGAGAATTTATAAATGAAGTGTTGCAAAAACCACAACGTTGAGGACATCCTCTTGCAATTTCTATTATATATGTATTTTTAAAAAATGAATTTTCTGTAAGGATTGGTGTGGTAACGCAAATGTCTTTTAACATATCTGTAGATTTTCTTACATGATAATTATTTCCGTCTAAAGTTATCATTCCTTTTTGTTTATCAAAAACTGTTAATGAAGGAACATATATTCCTTCTATTTTAGATAATTCTTCAAGAATTTCTTTTTTAGAACAACCTTTTTTTTGTAAAATAGTTTCAATAATTTTTTGAGATTTATTTTCTGCATCCCCAAGCTCAATATAATCAAATATTTCGGCAAAAGGTTCAGGATTTGCTGTTACAACAGGCCCTCCGGCATATATTAACGGATATTTTTCATCTCTGTCTTTTGAAGAAAAAGGGATATTGAATTTTTCTAAAATTTTAAATATTGAAAGAAAATCTAATTCAAAAGAAAAAGAAAAACCAAATATATCAACATTTCTAACATCTATTTGTGTTGTTTTGGTATCTACAAAAATTCTTTCAGCATTAACATTTTCATTTTTATCCATCATTTCAAAAACAGTTAAAAATCCAAGTGCTGACATTCCAAAATTATAAATTCCGGGATATGCAATCCATACATTTAAGTTATCAGGTTTAAAAGGTTGTCTTTTATATAAAAATGTTTCATTCATCTTGTTTTTTACCTTGAGTATTAATTGTTTTCACATATAGTTCATCAAACAATGTTAAAACAAGTGCTGCAATAGCCGGTGCGAGAATTACGCCCCAAACACCTAGAAATTTTGCTGCAACAAAAAATGAGAATAAAACTATTACTGGGTGAAGCTGCATAAATTTTCCAAAAACAACCGGTCTTACAAGTTGATTAGAAATCCATTGTGCTGTTAAATATACAAATATCGTTGGAATTATCCATATTGCTCCGTTTAATGATGCAGAAATTATTCCTAAAATTAAAGCTATTGTCGGTCCAATTATAGGTATAATATCTAATATTCCAGCTATAATACCAAGTAGTAATGCATATTCTATATGACAAATTGCCAATCCTAAAACAGTAAAAAATGCTACCGTTGTCATGGATAATACTTGGGCAAAAACATACCCACCTACTTTATTTTCAATACAAGTTATAATTTCTGATGCACGTTTTTTTAATTTTGGTGGAAATAATTTCATTGTGCTTTTATTTATTTCATTTTTTTCTAATACTAAATAAAATACAATCATTAAAAGTGATAAAATAACTGTTACAGAATCAAGCAAACCCATCGTTATTTCATAAGACTTATCAAAAATACTGCTTGCAAGATTTGATGATTCTATACTGAAATTATCTGTTGAAATAAATGTACTTAATCTATATCCCATAATTTGTGCTGTATTTAGCCATGATATGAAATTGTGTATTACATTGGGGATAAAACTTGACAAAGTTTTTAATTCTTTTACTGTTGTAATTGTTACAGGTAATAAAACCATTAATACTAAAATCAATGCCGAAATAATTACAATTGTTGTTGATAATGCTCTAGGTATTTTATTTGACATTTTATCAACAATAGGATTTATCGAACAGGCAATTACAAACGCACCAAAAAATAGCATTGCGATATCTTTAATTTGAGCCACTGCCCATAATGAAAATATGGCAACTAATAAAAATAAAATATATTTATAGGTTGAATTATTTCTAAAAATCATATATTAACTTACCTATATTACATAGAAATACCAACTGCATCATTAGCCTGTTGTAGTATTTGTTGTGCAATAGGTCTTGCTTTATCTCTGCCTGCCGATAAAATTTCTTTTACAATATCTGGATTTTCAGAATATTTTTTTCGTTCTTCCCTTATTGGAGCAAATGAATTATTTATTATTTTGGCAAGCTGTTTTTTACAATCTGCACAGCCTCTTTGAGCCTTTTGACATTCTTCACAAACTGTTTTGACCGTTTCTTCATCAGAAAAAACTTTATAATAATCAAAAACAACTTCACATTGTTCAGGGTGTCCTATATCAGTTTTTCTTAATCTCGTTCTGTCTGTTACAGCTTGCATAATTTTTTTTGCAGT
>JAFQYI010000116.1 GCA_017406505.1 bacterium | reverse complement strand
TATCCTCCCTTATAGTTTATTACCTGTATTTGGTCATCTCTGGGAACTATTTGTTTTGATTGTTTTTTACTGTCTTTTTGCTCTGTAGAAATAAAATAACTTTGTAATACTCCTATATTTTCATATCCTAATGAATCATATTGTGAAAAGTATGCATATATTTTTTCATCACAACATAAAAATAATTTTCTTATAATACGTGCATTTTTCTCTTGAGATAGTCTGGTATTATCTTCAATTGTAAATTCTTTATTATGCCAATCTGCGTTAAATACCCAGGCATTATATAAAACTCCAATATCTTGCATCGACCATTGATTGTTTGATATGTCTAACCAAAAATGGTATTTCCTTTTAATTTCATAATCAATAACTTTTTGTGGTGTTGATATAATTATTGCATCTTTTTCTATTTCTTCTGCTATAGATGGATTTTCGCTAATTATTCCATTTTGAAATTGCAATATAATTCTTTTTTTTAGCTCCTCATTTAAAACTCCGAATGCTTTTTCAAAACTTCGTATCTCTTTTAAAAAGAAATTGAAAATTTTTAATTCTTTTTCATCACTATCATATTGGAAAAAATGTTGGTAAATTTCTATAATTTCTTCTGAAAATTTTATATTTTTATTTGAAAAATTATTTATAAAATTTATAAGTTTTTCACAATAAACTTGAAAGTTTATATTTTGATTTGCAATTTCATTTATTTCAATTGTATCAAGACAAGTTTTGACAAATTCTCTTGATAAATTTAATGGTATTTTTAAACAATTTACAAATAATTCCAAATATTCAAATTCATCTATTTTTAATCCCCAAGATTTATGAACAAGTTTCAGCAAACAGAATATATTTCTTAATAAGGAAGATTCATTAGGTTTTTTACTTCCACTTAATATTTGATATTTTACACCTAAACCAAAAAATCTTTCAAAAGATATTTTTAACATATCATCGGCTAATGGAGTAATTATAACTATGTCAGATGGTTTCACTCCATCTTTTATAAGTTTTTTTATTTGTTCAAACGATTTATCAATCATATCCAGTCTTTTTATAAAAGATTGGATTAAAAAATTATTAATATCTGTTTTTTTATTATTTATAATATTAAGAAATATCTTTTGAGAATTTATTTCCCAAACATCATTTTTTTTAATTTTTATAGGCTTTTCACCAAATAATTTTTCAAATTTTGAAATACCGGTTTTATATGCACAAAGATACCCACATCTGGAAGCACCATTTTCATCATAAGCAATATACCAATTTTTTAATTGAGGTTTGATTTTTTCAATAAAATTATATTCTGCAAATGTAATTTCATCAGCATCATCTATAAATAAATATTCTATGTTTCTAAAATAATTTGTATTTTTCAAAATATATGGCAAAATTGAGATTTGCCGCAAATAATCAAAACTTTTATATTTTAAAGTTAGCTTTCTAAAATTATCGTAAACATTTGAGCAATCATTATCAAAAGATTCTTTTAAAATTTGTGATTTTTGTTTAATTTCACTATCCGAAAGGTTATTTAAAACAATTAATTGCATTCTTTTAAATATTTGATGTATTAAATTGTTCTTTGAAAAATAATCTTCAAATAGCCCATCTTTTATACTATCGTACAGAAACATTCTAGATAGCTCAAGTCCACATAAATTAGGAGTAACAGATGCAGTTCCAAAGTTTATACCATTTTGTATTAATGCCCAATTGTCATTTATCGCATTGTAACAAAGACCAAAAAAAGTTTGAATATTATATTTGCCATAAACAGGTATTGTAATTTCTTCTTCTATAGCTTTCAAAAATTGTTGTTTTTTGTATGAATTTAAGCATAAGACCAGAATTTTTTCAGGTAAAATTCCACTATTGATAAGTCTTATATATTCATTTTGTAAAATTTTACTCTTATCTGACCTTATTGTTGCATTAATTAACATAATTCCAAATAGCTACGATTTTCTTAATTTTGTAATAAATTTATTTAATTTTTCCATTGCAATTTTAAGTGTATCAAGAGAATATGCATAAGATATTCTTAAAAAGCCTTCACCACTGGCACCAAAAGCTGTTCCGGGAACAGTAGCGACTTTTTCTTCCATAAGAAATTTTGTCGCAAACTCTTCACTTGTCATTCCAAACTCTTTTATACAAGGAAATACGTAAAAAGCACCAAATGGTTCAAAACAGTTTAATCCCATTTCTTTAAAAGAATGCATTAAAAATCTTCGTCTTTGGTTATATGATGTTCTCATTTCTTCAACATCTTTATCACCATATTTTAATGCAGAAATAGCAGCATATTGACTGGTTGTTGGTGCACACATAATACAATATTGATGAATTTTCAACATTTGTTCCAAAATAATTTTAGGTGCACAAGCATAACCTAATCTCCAGCCTGTCATTGCATAAGCTTTAGAAAAACCGTTTATTAAAACTGTTCTTTCTTTCATGCCGGCGAAAGATATAATCGAAATATGTTTTCCATTGTATGTTAATTCTGCATATATTTCATCGGATAGTACATATAAATCTTTTTCAATAATAACTTTGACAATTTTTTCTAAATCATTTTTGTCCATAATAGAACCGGTAGGATTATTAGGAAATGGCAAAACAAGAATTTTTGTTTTATCTGTTATTTTTTCTAAAATTTCATCAGCCGTTAATTTAAAATTATTTTCTGCTTTTAAATCAATTATAACAGGTTTTGCACCTGCTAAAACAGCACATGGCTCATAAGAAACATAGCTTGGCTGTGGAATAAGAATTTCATCACCCGGATTAACCATAGCTCTAAATGCTATATCAATAGCTTCTGAACCACCAACAGTAACCATTATTTCTGATTGATAATTATATTCTACATTTTGTGTTCTTTTTATATATTTTGTAATTTCTTGTTTTAAATCTTTTAATCCTGAATTTGCAGTATAAAAAGTTTTTCCTTTTGTTAAAGAATAGATACCCTCTTCTCTGATATGCCAAGGTGTATCAAAATCAGGTTCACCTACTCCAAGAGATATAACACCTTCCATTTCGCTTACCAAATCAAAAAATTTTCTTATTCCGGAAGGTTTGATTTTAACAATTTCATTTGAAAGAGGATTTTTCATGAAAGAGCCTCTCTTGTATCTTCTTTTTTCCCCTCAAAAATTACTCCGTGGTCTTTATATTTTTTAAGGATAAAATGAGTTGCCGTACTCAATACTGATTCTAAAGCAGAAAGTTTTTCAGACACAAAAGAAGAAACTTCTTTTAAAGATTTTCCTTCTATGGTAATCAAAAGGTCATATCCTCCTGATATTAAATAAACCGAATCAACTTCAGGATAGTTATATATTCTTTCTGCAATAGCATCAAATCCTTGATTTCTTTGAGGAGTAACTCTAACTTCAATTAATGCTGTTACTTTTTCTATTGAAGTTTTTTCCCAATCAATCATTGTGTGATAACCACAAATAACCCCTTTTTTTTCAAGTTCGGATATTTCGTTTAATACGTCAATTTCTTCTCTGCCTACTAAAACAGCAAGTTCTTTTAAATCTATACGACTATTTTTTTCTATGATTGATAATAACTCATCACGCATAATTATTCCTTTTTATAATTTAATAAAGATATATTTATTTTAATAATAAATATAAAAATATGCAAAATCTTTTATATTTCTTCTTTAGTCATTTCTTCCGAAATATTATTATCAATTTTTTCAGCAGGTTTTTTAGAAACCTTAATCTTAACAATTCTTGTACCATCTAATTCAAGAACAGTAAAAATAAAATCATCAAAATCAATAGTATCATTAACTTCAGCCATTCTGTCCAAATGTTTCAAAACAATACCTGCTATTGTTTCAACATCTTCATCTTCCGGAAGTTCTTTATCAAAATATTTTGCAAATTCATCAATTCTCATAATTCCATTTGCAATATATTCATTATCACCTGTTTTGATAATATCAGCTTCTTCATCAGTATCGAATTCATCTTGAACTTCACCAACTATTTCTTCAAGAATATCTTCTAAAGTAATCAATCCTGATGTGCCACCAAATTCATCAACAATAACAGCCATTTGAATTTTATTAATTTTAAAATCCCTAACTAATTTATCCAATGATACTGTTTCAGGAAAGAATTTTACTTCTCTAAGCATAGTTTTTATATTAAAAGCTTTTTTATTAGCTGTCATAGCATACAAATCTTTGACGTGTAAAAGACCTGTAACATGGTCTAAATCTTCATTGTAAACAGGGTATCTTGTATATTGGGTGTTCAGGATAATTTCTTCTAATTCATCAAAAGTAATATCATCAGGAATAGCAATCATATCAGGACGAGGAACCATAACCTGTTTAGCATCTTTATCAGAAAATTTAAAGATATTTTGAAGCATATCTTTTTCAGTTTCGTTTAATATACCCTCATTGTAACTTGCATCAATAATCATACCAATTTCTTCAGGAGTATGAACAGAATGAGAACTGGTTGCAGGAGATATATTTATCATTTTAAGTAAAGAATTACCAAATCCATTTAGTAAATAAATAAAAGGTTTAAATAAATCAGCAATATGTTTCATTGGATTTGCAATAAATAAAGCAGTTCTTTCAGGATATTGCAAAGCAATAGATTTAGGCATCAATTCACCGATAACGACATGAAGAAAAGTAATGACAGCAAATGCAATACCTGTTGCAATTGAATGTACTGCAATAGTTTTTTCAATATGAGGAAGCCAAGCGAGCAAGGGTTCTAAAATAGAAGCAAGAGTAGCTTCTCCGACCCAACCAAGACCAATACTTGCAATAGTAATACCAAGCTGTACGGCAGCTATATATTTATCAAGATGTTCAATTTCTTGACAAACAAGACTTGCAACCTTATTTCCATCTTTTGCAAGCTGAGCCATTTTAGTCTGTCTTACATTAACAAGAGCAAATTCTGATGCTACAAAAAAACCATTTGTCAATAATAATAAAGTTACTACTAATATATTAAAAAAAATGTATTCCATTGTTAAATAATTTCTATCAATTGAAATTATACTAAAAATAAAAAATCTTTGCAAGCAAATGTTCCTTGGTGAATTTCAAAAAAATTTATAAAAACTTAATATTAAAACTCTTTGAAAAGAAATATTTTTATGCTACGTTATAGGTATAAGATTGTAAGTGTTTTCATTTGGAAACATAATAAAAAGGAGAAATTTATGGCTGAAAAAAGAGTATGGCTTTTCAGAGAAGGAAATGCCGATATGCGTAATCTTCTTGGAGGAAAAGGTGCAAATCTTGCTGAAATGACTAATTTAGGACTACCTATTCCAAGTGGTTTTACAATAACTACAGAAGCATGCAATAACTCTTATGAAAAT
>JAFQYI010000115.1 GCA_017406505.1 bacterium | reverse complement strand
CTAATGGAATAAACATTAATTTGAATTCAGGTGTATTTAAATCTTTTAGAGAATTGTATTTTTTACCTAAATCTTCAATCATTTTTTCAACTGAATTATAAAATAAATTTAATTGTTTTTCTTTTTCTTCTTCATTATCGGAATTACAGTATTCTACAAAATTATTTAACGGACATTTAGAATCAATAATTATGTGTTTACTGTCAGGGAAAAAAACTACTGCATCAGGAAAAGTTTCTGTAGACTCTTGTATATCTTCAAATTTAGTTTGTGTAATGTAATTACCTTTTTCTTTATCATCTTTTATATTTACTAATCCTGCTTGCTGTAATATATTTTCAAGTATTATTTCTCCAAAATTACCTCTTACTTTTGCATTTGCATTTATTGCATTACTCAATTTATTTGCAGTATGTTGTATTTCTCTGCTTTCGTTCATTAAAGTTTCTATTTGCGTTTTTATTGTAACAGTTTGAACTTCACCCTGTTTATTAAATTCCTCAACTTTTTCTTTAAATTTATCAAAATTTTCTTTAAGTGGTTTGATTTTTTCTTCTAATACTTCTTTATTCTGTTCTCTTAAATCTTTTTGTTCTTCTTTAATAACTTCATTAGCTATTTCTTTAAAATTATCTTTGACAAATTTTTGAAATTCTTCAAGATTATCAGTATTGGTCTTATCTATTGACACTTCTTTTGTTAAATTTAAAACTTTATCTTGTAATGCTTCGTTTTTATTTTTTAAATCATTATTTTCACAAGAAAGTCTTGATATTTCTTGTGATTTTATAAAAATTCCTGTTATAAATCCTATAATTAAAGCCGATATAACTATAACCGTTGTTTGCATATTTCTCCTTTAAAAAATTATATGAGTTCACCGTGAGTATCTGTTCCACCTGTTTTGATAAGATTATATTTCTCTGCAATCATTTTGATTGATTTTATAGTATGAAATTTTATTATACCTCTATGACGTTTATATGGATAATAAACCTCTAATCCATCAAGACCAACGTCCAACATACATTTTACAAAATGTTCATGATTAATTGTCCAACAACAAGCTGAATGTGCTAATATAGCAATTCCTCCTGCATTGTGTATTGCCTTTATTAAATCTTTTACATTTCTTCTCGCAAAAAATCTAATAATATCTTTTTCTGTTTCTAATTTATTTTTTGCTAAAAATGGCATCAAATCTTCAGAATTTATATCTGTACCATACGCAAGAAGATGAAGAAAAATTCCTCTATACCAACAATCAAATTCAATACCGGTTATTAATTCGGGATAATCTTGGAGATTAATCAGTTTATATCCGTCAAATGTGTTATGGTCGCATATAGAAAAATATTTTAACCCTTTTTTTCGTGCTTGCTCAAGTAGTTGATTTGCCGGAATTTTTCCGTCTGATGCTGTTGTATGAAGATGAAAATCTGCTATTGTTTTATAATCATCTTCACATAAGTTTTCAAATATTTTTTTTATACTATCTTTTGTATTTATCATAGTGTATAATTCTCTTAAAGTAATTATATTATAAATAAAGATTTAATCGAACATGGCTAGAAAATCACAAAATAGAATTGTTATGATTTTACAAATTTTTTGGGAAGGTATTGTTTGGTATTGCAAATATTTGGATACTCTCCTAAAATATATGTTTTTCCCTGTTTTTGGACAAATAATAGGTTTATTACTTATTTTTACTGCAAATTATTTTTATATTGTTAATATTCCTTCCTTAATTAAAAAATATCCTGTTCTTGATAATATACCTCTTGTTTTTACCTTGCTAATTATAATTGTAGCTCCCGGATTTTTAATTTTTAGTAAGGCTCTTTTTGATTACCTTATTGCTTATGGTTCTTTAAATTCAATGGCTTATGTTTCTCGTGGAGCTAAAATGAAAAATAAACCTCTTGAAACTAAATCTTATGATGATTTATTAAAAAAACGGTTATTTAAATTTATTTCATTATGGCTTATTTTTTCATTACTCTTTTTAGTTGGTATTTTTCCTCTTTTAATTGTTCCGTATTTGATTTTATGCGTATATTTTTGTCTTATTTTTCAAATCTTTATGTTTGAAGAATCTATTTCTCCTATCGGTGCATTTAAAAGAAGTTTTTATCTGATTAAAACAAATTTTGCTATTACTTTCTTCTTAATTTGCTTGTCAATTGCATTGACTTATTTCTTAATTCCTCAATTATTTATTTTTGCGTTTGAGAAAATAAATATAATTCAATATTTTGTGTATCCTGTTCAAAAATATTTAGATATTTTACCAATTCAAGATGTTTTAAAATATATTATGGATATGATAGGACTTCTTATTTCTCCTCAAAATTCTCAACTTTTTTCTGAAATATCAAGAATCTTCCAAGAAATCAATCTAAGCTATTTTACTAATACAGTGGATTTGGCAAATAATTTTGTTAAATCAATTATTGTAGTTTCTATTACTGCATTTATGCTTCCATTAAGATGTTGCTGGTTTACTTTATTATATAAAACTTTTGATACCGAAAAAACTGAAGAGTTACGTAAAAATGATTTAAAAAAAGGAAAATAATGTTTATCTGTAAAAAATGTGGAAAAGTTGATAATTTTAATTTAATGTTTAACCCTGAATATAAAGGTGAAAAAAATATTCAAAAATCAATTGATAAAAATGGAAATATACATATTACAACCGATAATTATACTTTTATTCCTGATATAAATTTTATGAATAAACATGCTGTATGTTCATATTGTGGCAGTATATATTGCTGGGGAATATCTGATAGATGAGGTGCTGTTTTGAATAGTTCTTCTGTTGGAAAAACTGAAACTAAAATTTTAAAATATAACGGAACAATTGAATTAAGTTCTGGTATAGAATTTGGACCTATTGATATTGCTTATGAAACTTATGGTTCTCTAAACGAAAATGCAGATAATGCAATATTAGTTTTGCATGCCTTGACAGGTGATGCACATGCTGCAGGTTACCACAATATTACGGATAAAAAACCCGGCTGGTGGAATGATATGATAGGTCCAGAAAAAGCATTTGATACGAATAAGTATTTTATTGTATCCTCAAATATGCTTGGTGGTTGTTCCGGAACAACAGGCCCATCTTCAATTAATCCTCAAACAGGAAAACCTTATGGATTATCTTTTCCTGTTATAACAATCGAAGATGCTGTAAAAGTGCAAAAAATTTTAGTTGATTTTCTGGGGATAAAAAAATTAATTGTTGCCGGAGGCTCTATGGGAGGAATGCAGGCTCTTGAATGGTCTGTTTCTTTTCCTGATTATGTATCAAAAGCTATTATTATTGCATCTACGTCAAGACTTACAGCACAAGGGATTGCTTTTAATGCTGTTGGAAGAAATGCTATTCTTTCGGATATTAATTTTAATAACGGTGATTATTATGATAAAAAATATCCGGAACAAGGATTGTCTGTTGCAAGAATGATTGGTCATATAACTTACCTCTGTGAAGAATCTATGCATAAAAAATTTGGTCGTCGTTTGCAAAATAAAGATAAACCGGATTTTGATTTAGGCATTGATTTTCAAGTTGAAAGTTATCTGCAACACCAAGGTCATACTTTTGTTGAAAGATTTGATGCAAATAGTTATTTGTATATTACTAAAGCTGTTGATTATTTTGATTTATCGGAAAAATACGGTTCTCTGGAAAATGCTTTCAAACAAACTAATGCTAGTTTCTTAATTATCTGTTTTTCATCTGATTGGCTCTTTCCTGTTTCTCAATCTAAGGAAATTACTAAAGCTCTTGTAAAAGTTGGAAAAGATGTATCTTTCTGTGAAATTGAATCCCCATGTGGTCATGATGCTTTTTTATTGGAATTTAAAACTCAAACTGAAATTATTAAATCATTTTTGAAAAGAGATATTTGATTATGAAAAAATATGAATATGATATTCTCCACCCAAATTATTCTGAAATTTTAAAACTTGTTGTACATAATTCTAATGTACTTGATTTAGGCTGTGGTGATGGTACTTTATTAAAACAGCTGATTGATGAAAAAAAAGTTAATGGTATCGGCATTGAAATTAATCAAGATAATGTTATTAAAAGTATTCATAAAGGTCTATCTGTCATTCAGGGGAATATTGATGAAGGTCTAGCTGATTTTTCCGATTTTGCAATGGACTACGTTATATTAAATCAAACTTTGCAATCTACACAAAAGCCTGATTATGTTATTCAAGAAATGCTTCGTGTTGGGAAAAAAGTTATATTAGGCTTCCCTAATTTTGCTTATTGGAGAATTCGAACGTACTTGTTTTTTAACGGTAAAATGCCTAAATCTAATGTTTTACCTTACGAATGGTATGATACTCCAAATATTCATCTTTTAACTGTACGGGACTTTTTTGATTTTTGTGATGTTCGTAATATTACTATTGAACAATCTATATTGATGCGACGAGGAAAAGTTATTAAATCAAAATTTAAAAGAGTCTTTGCCGATATATTTGCAGAAGATGTTATTTTCGTTATACATAAATAAACACATTACAATATAATCTAAAATAAAATATAATACTCAAAAATTATTTGAGTATTATATTATCATGCAATATTTATATGAAAATATATTATTTAGCCATTGCTTTTCTTACTTCTGCCTTATACTTTTCAACATTCGGTTGCAATACTTCCGGCATTGCTGTAATTTCATCTATCGGAATACCAAGACTGCGACGTAATATATTTCCTGTATATATTGTTTCAAAATGCTTTAACTCTACAAATTGTGCTATGCTTTCCAAGGATAAATCATCAAGTATTATTCTTGATACAGGGTGTTGCATTGAATATGCTGTTACAACTCCTTCTAATATCGCACAAGTTACCTTATCTTCAGTTTCATAATTCACAAATGTAAAAAATGAATCTTTATTACCTTCGTCTAAATCTGCTTCTGCATTGTAATGTAAATATCCTGGTCCAATATTAGTATCTGTAGAAATTCTTGCCTTTAAACTTTCATTTTTTAGTTGTTTTTCCCATAATGTTGTTCCTGTAAATGCATCTGAAAAATATTCAACAAAATGTTTAATTTTACCTTCTTTGTATGCATTTACATTAAATGTTGCTAATTGTAATGCTAAATTTGCTTCAACATCTTCTTTCAAAAATTGTTCTTGTGCATATAAAGAAGCTTCAAGCATCTTTTGAACTTTTGACTTTTCTACTCCTGCAAATGCCAATGTAAAGATTGTTGCATCATCAAATATGGAAAAACGTCCTCCAACATCATCATGCACATATCCAGAAAGTTCAATTTCACCATCGCTAACTATTTTCCTTAATTTACTTTTTTCCGGTGAAATATCTGTCATTGCAACAAATCTGTGTGCAACTTTATCAGTTTTAAAGGTATGCTTTAAAATTTCATTTACTTTGTTATAAGCCGTTGTTGTTTCCATTGTTCCACCAGATTTTGAAACAACCATAAATTTTGTCTTTGCTAGATTTAAAGGTTCAATAAATCTGTTAAAACTAATTGGATCAACAGATGAAAAGAAATGAACATTTTTTATTCCTAATAAATTAATCATAGATTCAGTAGTATGCCTGGAACCACCTATTCCAAGAATTGCTAATTCCGTAAAACCATCTTTTTTAGCTTTTTCAGCTAGTTCATACAGATTATCAAGATTTTTTAATTGATTTTCAGGGAGAATCTTAATCCAATTTAAAAATTGTCCTTGTTTTCCTGCTCTATTTTTTACTTCTTTTACTGCTTCTATAGCTTCTTTATTTAAATTATCACTTTTTTTTGCAATAACTTTAACTTTCATTGTTTCTCCTTTATGATTCTTTTAAATTTTTGAAATGATGATATAAATATAATACAAATAAAATAATACAAGCAAGTACAATAGCAACATCAAATTTATGCCATATATGTTTGAATGCTTCTCTATGCATACCGAATTTTATACCGACCCATACAAGAAAATAGCTCCAAATTAATGAACCTAAAAATGTGAATAATATAAATTTAGGTAAATTAGCTTTTAAAATACCTGCCGGTAAAGATATAAACGTTCTAACAACAGGAAGCATTCTGCATATAAAAAACGCCCAATCCCCCCACTTTTTTTGCCATTTATCAGCTGTTTCAAGGTCTTTTTTGCTAATTAAAAACCATTTGCCATATTTTTCAATAAAAGGACGAACTCCAATACTTCCCAAAAGATAAGATGGTACTGAGCCTATAACACAACCAATTGCTCCAAATATTGCTGCATCATGTATTGAAAAAGCACCTGTTGTTACTAAATATCCTGCAAACGGTAGTATTGCCTCACTTGGAAGTGGAATATTACAAGACTCTATTGCCATTAATATTGCAACACCCCATGGTCCAATTGCCGTTATCGTTGATTCTATCCAACTAACTATATTTATTAAAATTTCATTGATTAAATCCATGTTCATACCTGCCTTTAAATAAATTGTATTACAGATATACTTTAAATTCTATATTAAAATATTATTATATTGACAATTTATATAATATGATTTACTATGAATAAAAATTTAAAAGGGTTTTATATGAATCATAATTCAAATGTAATTAAATTTATCCAAAATTGTTGCTGTCTTCTTTGAAGACGGCATTATAATATTCATAAAATTGTTAAATGCTGTCTGTGTTATTTATACGGGCAGCATTTTTTATATACAAAAATATTTCATTTAACATTTTCGATACTAGTAATATAAAGGATAAACTAATGACAAATTATAATAAAATTGAAACAAAATTAATTCATGGTGGAATTTCTGGTGATAAATATACAGGTTCGGTAAATATTCCGATATATCAAACATCAACTTTTATGCAAGATAAGGTGGGTATCTTTAAAGGATATGAATATTCAAGAACAGGTAATCCTACAAGAGCTGCATTAGAAGCCTTAATCGCTGAACTTGAAAATGGCACAAATGGTTTTGCTTTTGCGTCAGGCATGGCTGCCATTACAGCTGTATTCAGTATTCTTAAAACAGGTGATAAAGTGATTTTATCTAATAATGTTTATGGAGGTACATATAGGGTTTTTGACAAAGTATTTAGAAACTTTGGTATAAATTATTCAATTGAAGATACAACCAATATTGAAACTTTAAAAACAAAAATTACTCCTGACGTAAAAGCTATTTTAATAGAAAGTCCTGCAAATCCTCTACTCTACATAACAGACATAAATGAAGTTTCGAAAATAGCAAAACAACACAATATCCTAACTATAGTTGATAATACGTTTATGACTCCTTATCTACAAAAACCACTTGATTTAGGAGCAGACATAGTTATACATAGTGCTACGAAATATCTGGGTGGACATAGTGATTTGATTGCCGGTCTTGTAGTGGTAAATAATACTGAACTTGCTGAAAAAATATCATTTATACAAAATGCAACAGGTGGGATTCTGCAACCTTTTGATTCTTTTTTATTGATTAGAGGTATAAAAACACTTGCTGTAAGAATGGATAGACATGTGGAAAATGCTGAAATTATTGTTGATTTTTTATCAAAACACTCTGCAATAAAAAAAGTATATTATCCTGGACTTATTGAATCTCAAGGTTATCAAATTAATCGTAAACAAGCGAAAAACGGTGGTGCTATGATTGCTTTTGAATTAAAAAACGAATATAGTCCTGATAAATTTTTTGCAAAATTAAAATTAATTACACTTGCAGAAAGTCTTGGAGGTGTTGAATCTCTTATATGCCACCCTGCAAGAATGACACATGCTTCAATTCCTGAAAATATTAGAAATCAAATTGGAATAACTGATAATCTTATTCGTTTATCATTAGGTATAGAAAACAGTTATGATATCCTTACAGATTTAGAAAAAGCATTGGAAGAAAGTGAAAAATAATATGAATTATTATGAAAATATGCAAGATTTAATAGGAAATACTCCAATTGTCAAATTAAATTATATGAACTATCCAAAAAAATTTAATGTATTTGCAAAACTTGAATTATACAATCCATCAGGAAGTGTTAAAGATAGAGTTGGTAAGTATATGATAGAAGATGCCGAAAAAAAAGGACTTTTAAAGAAAGGTTCAACGATAATTGAAGCAACTGCCGGTAATATGGGTCTAGGCATTGCATTTTCTGCATTAAATAAAGGATATAATATTATATTTGTAGTTCCTGAAAAATTTTCTGAAGAAAAACAAACTTTAATGAAAGCATTAGGAGCCAAAATTATTAACACACCTCGTAATGACGGTATGCTTGGTGCAGAAAAAAAAGCAAATGAACTTATATCACAAATTGAAAATGCAAT
>JAFQYI010000114.1 GCA_017406505.1 bacterium | reverse complement strand
ACTTGTTGGCATTTGACCATGGTCAGATATTAATATTATTACGGAATTAGGATTGTTTTTAAGAATATTATTGCTCAAATCTAAAACTATTTTATTCAAATATAAAATTTGTTCAAAATAACTCTTATTATTAGGATATACCGTAGAATTTGCAGTTTTATCTGTTCTCATTTCATATCTATTTGGCATTTCTCCATTTTTATTAAATACATAAGGATAGTGGGGGCATTTTATATGAGAAAAAACAAATTTAGGTCTGGATTCTTTTATTTCGGATATTTTATTTAAAGCCTCAAAACTTTGTAATGTCTTTAATCTGTCTTGTACACCATAACTATCATTGGATTTATAAAATAATATTGATTGTTCCATAACAAAGATTTTAAATGTATCGGTCTTTTTATTTTTTGTTTCATTAAAAGAATACATTTCTGATGGAACATCAAAAGAATCTGCAATAAGTTCTTTTGGAAACATATTTACATAATAAATCTTATAATTACCATCATAAATGGTTTTAATAAATTTACTTTTTTTGTATAAGGAAATTACTTTTGCACCTAATGTTTCCATTGTTTCTTCTTTAACTAATCCTAAGTTATTTAAATAATCACAATTTAGCATGCTCGGCACGGAATAAAGAGTATGTCCATAATTTGCCATACTTTTATCAACAAAATAATAACCTTTTTCTTTTAAAGCATTTACAAAATCTGTATTGTCAAAATTCATATTATTTTTGGCAATATTTGAATTTATATATGCATCTAAAATAATAAACCATATATCAGGCTTTGTTTTATCTGTTTTTTCTATAGCATCATTGGGTGTTGATTCAATTTTTGAATTTTTATTGTTTAATGCCAATTTTACAGAAGAACAAATACCCGATAAATGAGATATAACCGTCAAAACAATAAGTAATAGGGACATTATTTTGATTGATTTTATCATTTGAGTATAATCAGTTTTTGAATTTATAACTAGATATATTATATATATTGCTATAATCGATAAAATTTGAACATATAGCAAAGGATTTACCGTTACATATTTGGATAAAGATGCATAAAATAATCCTGAAATATAAAAATAAATCATAAAAACTATTAAAGAAATAAATAATTTATCTTTTTTTAACAATTTAAACAAACAGGTATAAGCAATAATAACGTACAAAGACGCTTTTGTCGTAAAAGAAATAAAACTATAGAAATATAATTCATTTATGTTTGTTA
This sequence comes from bacterium, assembly GCA_017406505.1. Classification (GTDB taxonomy): domain Bacteria; phylum Cyanobacteriota; class Vampirovibrionia; order Gastranaerophilales; family Gastranaerophilaceae; genus RUG841. Next base: position 2,085 of record JAFQYI010000114.1, on the reverse strand, counting down.
AATATAACGATAATATAGGATATAAATTTAATATAAGTAAGTAAAATAAAATTTTAAAAGAATATTTTTCTTGATTAATTTTAACTGATTTTATTATTTTTATTAATAATGTCAAAATAAATGTAATAAAAGATATTAAAGACAAAAATTGAAAAATATTTTTTTTGTATTCAGAAGATATTTTACATTTATATTTAACTTTAAAATTTTTAATTTGACCATTAAACGTCCTTGTATTATCAAAACCTTGTCCTACAGATATATTGTTCACTTCAAAATCATCAGATACATAATTTAGTGTTTTAAACGAATTATTATTCAATGAAATTTTTAAATTTTTTCCGGCATTTTTAATAATCCTAACTTTATAAATTTTATTTTTTTCAAATTTACCTAAATCAAAACCTAACATTTTTTTTACAGAACTTTTTTTCAAGCACACTAGTCCTGCATAACCATTTTTGTCTAATTCCATTCTTATACCATTATTAACATCGGCAGTTTGAAAAATATTATCCCATTGATTAATATGGTCAATTTTAAAATCAAAAGATATATCAATTTCTTTTAAAGCACCTTTTGCTGGAATATAGTTTATAGCTTTTAAAAATGGCTTATTAATTGTGCTATCAGAAGATTGACTATCATATTCTTTGACAATAAAATTATCAGAATACAAAGTTTTGTATTGAAAAACATTTAAACATACTAGAAATAAAATAGTACAAATAAAAGATATAGAAATTGCTCTGTTTAAAGATATTTTTTTAAAATAAAAAGACAATATATAAAATAATAACAATAATGATAAACAATCAAAAATATTTTTTGTCATTTGAATGTTTTTTATAAATTTTGGAGAAAGTTTTTTTGCACAATACTGTATTTTAAAATCTTTTATTTCTCCATTGAAAAATCTTTCCGGAGAAAATCCCTGACCAACAATAATATTATTAATAGAAAAATAACCAAGATTTTTATCAGAAGTATAAATTTTTCCATCAAAATTAACAGCTATTTTATTGTTTAAAATAGCTATATGTACGGTATGAAAAACATTTGGTGTTACTTTTCCGACACTAATTCCTGATAAAATATCATTCGCATCAGGAAACAAAAGAGTGCCGGTATTATCTATATGATTTATTTCAAATCTTATACCGTCATTAACGTCAGATGTTTGAAAAATATTTCCGTATGCGTTAAATTTATCAACTTTAAATTTAAAATCAATATCCATATATTTTTTTGCTTCAGGATATTTAATAAAATTCAGACTCGTTTTTTGTGTGTCAGTAGACTTTGAGTAATTATAATTTTGGGCTTTTAGTATTTTTGTATAATATACATTATTCTTAATATGATTTTCATAAACACTTAAAAAACAAGATATAACGACAAATAAAATAATACATAATATTGCTAATTGCTTTTTCACCATTAATTCTCCAAACTTAATTTTAAGATTTAACTTTACGTTTTAATAGGATTTATTCCCATAAAATCCATTTTAATTGTTATTACATTACATTAAAATAGGATTAAATGCAATATAAATAACCTTAGAATGTGTTTATGAATTTTTTTTGATTAGTACCATATTTTAAAGAGAGGACTTTTATGGAAATCAAAAAAAGGTTAGGAAAGCGTATACAAGAATTAAGGCTTAAAAATAATCTTAAACAATCAGAGCTAGCCGAAAAAGTAGGTTTAGCAACTAAATCCCAAAGTTGCATAGAAACAGGTAAAACATATCCTTCTGCTGAAGTTATTGAAAAATATGCAAAAGTTTTTAATGTTGATATTTCAGAAGTTTTAGATATTAGTCATGAAAAACCTGTAAAAGAAGTCCTTGATGATATGATTGATATGCTAAAAAAAGCTTGTGATGAAGATATTATAAGAGCATACAGAATATTAAAAGGTTTGTTGAATTAATTTTTAATGGATATTTTCGAATTTTAAATCTTTATATCTTTTGTTAATTTTTATATGTGATAAAATGTATATAAAGGATTTAGATTTATGCAAAGTAAAGAAGATATTATAAAAGAAATGCAAGAAATAACTAAACAAATGGTTATT
>JAFQYI010000113.1 GCA_017406505.1 bacterium | reverse complement strand
GTAAATGACATGTTCTTGAGGTAATTTTATTTCAGGTTCTTGATTTTTAGATTTTAAAATAGGATATAATTCTTGGAAAACATCAGAAATATATGAATTTAAATCAATTTTTGTTTTATTTAAAATAATTTCAGTTTGTTGATATTTATAAGTTTGCAACAACATTTCAGATAATTCAATTAAATCTTTATCAGAACGCAGCATCATTTCTAAAACTTCTTTTTGTGTTTCTGAAATTTCACCAAAAGTTCCTGCAATAAACATTTTTATAGTATTAACTTCTGCAATAACCGGTGTTTTTAAGTCATGAGTTAATGCAGCAATAAAATCATCTTTAAATTTTTGAGATTCTTTTTCTCTTTCAATACTTTGTTCCAAAGATTTATTTTTTTCAAGAAGCATTTGTTTATATTCAGCAAGCATTGCTTCTCTATCTTTTAAAGAATCTAGCATTTTTTCAGCAGCTTGTTTAATTTTTACATTTTTAAATGTAGAAATATTTACATTAAATTGACCATATCTTAATTGTCTAATCATTTTTAAGATTTGAGTCTCACTGCGTTTTTTCTTTTTCTCATAACCCCAAATAATAAAACTTAACGTCAATACAATAAAAATTAGTATAATAAAACAAACAAAAAATAAAATTTTCATACACAATATATTATAACAAAAAAACGGCTATATAAATAGCCGTTTTAAACTTTTATAATAAATACTATTTTTTCATTTGGTTTGCAACTTCTTCAGCAAAGTTATCATTACGTTTTTCAAGACCTTCGCCAAGAACCCAACGGGTAAATGATTTAATAGAAAAATGTTCTTTTATAATGTTTTCAACCGTTTCATCAGGATTTTTAATAAATGGTTGTTCTAAAAGACATTTTTGAGCCATTAATTTATTAACTCTACCTTCAACAATTTTAGCTCTAATGTTTTCAGGCTTTTTAGCAAGGTCTTCTTTACCCATTTCAATACGAGTTTCTTCATCAATAACTTCTTGAGGAATTTCTTGTCTTGAAACAAATTCAGGAGCAGAACTTGCTATATGAAGACAAACATCTTTTTGAACAACTTCATCAGCTTTATCTGTATTAAGAAGAACACCAATTTTACCATTGTGTATATAAGTTGCAGGATTGCCTTCAACTTTTATAAATCTTCTAACTGTAATTTTTTCGCCAATTTTAGCTATTTTTTCTTTAATGATATCTTCAATTTTTTGTCCACATTTAACACATGTTGAAGCAAGTAACTCATCAACATTTGCAGGATTTACAGCTGCTACCTGTTTTGCAAGATTTAAAGTTAATTCTGCAAATTCAGGGTTTTTAGCAACGAAGTCTGTTTCACAATTAACTTCAATCATAACACCAACATTACCGTCAATGTATGAAGAAACAAGTCCTTCTGCTGCAATTCTGGACATTTTTTTGTCAGCAGATGCAATACCTTTTTGTCTTAAAAATTCCATTGCTTTTTCCATATCACCATCAGTTTCGGTCAAAGCTTTTTTGGCATCCATTATGCCTGCTCCGGTTTTTTCACGGAGTTCTTTTACTTGTGCTGCTGTTATCGCCATTGTTTTTTCCTTTCAAACTTATTCAGCTGCTACTGTTTCTTCTTCAGCTTTAGCTTCTTCTTTAACTTCTTCTTCTGCACCTGCATCTTTTGCTGTTACAGATTCTATTTTTGCAGTTGTATTTGCCTTGTTTTCACGTAACTTTTTACCTTCTTCAACTGCATCTGCAAGTTTTGAAACAATAAGTTTTATAGAACGAATAGCATCATCATTACCGGGTATTACACAGTCTATTCCATCAGGATCTGCATTTGTATCAGCAAGACATATTACCGGAATGTTTAATTTATTTGCTTCTTTTATGGCTATAAGCTCTTTCTTTTGGTCTATAACAACCAAAATATCCGGCATGCCTCTCATTTCTTTAATACCACCTAAAGTTTTGCTTAATTTTTCAAGATTTTTATTAATTTGAGCAACTTCTTTTTTAGGTAATTTATCAGCATTTCCAGAATTAATAAATTCTTCAGTTTCACGAAGTTTATTTACTCTGCCTCTGATGGTTTCATAATTTGTCATCATACCACCGAGCCATCTGCGATTTACATAATATGCTCCAACTCTTGCTGCTTCTTCTGCAACTACGTCAGCAGCTTGTTTTTTTGTTCCAACAAAAACAACATTCTTTCCTTTTGCAGCATATTCTCTTACCATTGCGTATGCTTCATCGAGTTTTTCAGTTGTTTTTCTAAGGTCTAAAACATAAATACCATTTCTTGCACCGTAAATATACGGTTTCATTTTAGGGTTCCATCTTTGTGTTTGGTGTCCGAAATGAACTCCTGCGTCTAATAATTCAATCATTGATGCTACCGGCATCTTGGTTCTCCTTTTTCTTTTACTACCTCTGATTTATTCGTTCCCATCATTTAAGACTAAGCCTTTGCCTATCGTACTAAAATAAATCTCTGACAATATCATAATATAAACAAAAAATTTTTGTATACTTTCTAGATTAATTTTCATCAACAAATAATGTACAATTTTTTAACGGCTTTTTTTTCACATCATTTAATACATCTATAAACTTTTCAATTGGTCTAAAAGAATAACCACAGCCATCAGAAAGACAAGCTCCCATTGAAAATACAAATTCATCAGGATATCTACGACAGATTCCAGGACGAACTTTATGAATTTTGCATATATGTTTTTCTGTATCAAAATTATTACAGCTAAATATTATTCCTATATCATCTTTGCCCTCTATATTCAAGTATGAGTAAAATGGGTATTTATATCTAAGACTTTCAAATTCTTCTTCAGAATCAATCGTATGTTTACCATGACTTACATATATTCTGCTGCAACAAGCTCCACAACGTTTGCATTTTCCCATTCTGTAATATTTTTTGTGCAAAATATTTTTATAAAAGATTTTTTTTATTTTTTCTCGTATTGTCATCTCTAAACTTCTAAAATAATTACATTTTAAATATTGGGATTATGCAAAATTAAACCGTACATAATACTGTCAGTAATTGCCATATAAGAAGCTTCAATAATATCTTCACTAACTCCTACGGTATCCCATTTATTTATACCATCTGTGGTTTCAACAGTAACTCTTGTTATAGCAGCCGTTCCGTCTTTGCTATCTAAAATACGAACTTTAAAATCGCATAATTTATATTTTAAAATTTCAGGATAAAACTCTACAAGAGCCTTTCTTAATGCAGTATCTAAAGCATTAACGGGACCTTGTCCTTCGGCAACGGTATGAATATTATAATCATCGATTTTTACTTTTACTGATGCTTCTGTTATTATATTATGATTTTTTTCACCAATAAAAGTATCACCTATTACCCTAAAACCTGACACTTGAAAAAAGTCAGGCAAACCATTTAAAGTATCCAATATTAATAATTCAAATGATGCTTCTGCACCTTCAAAAGCAAAGCCTTTCCATTCAAGCTTGTTTATTCTTTCTATTATTTTCGATAAATCTTCTTCTTTAACATCTTTTACAATTCTTAAATTTTGCATTTTTTCTCTAATTGAAGCTGTTCCCGCCTGATCTGAGATTAATATTTTTCTTCTGTTTCCAACTTCATCAGGAGAAATATGTTCGTATGTTTGAGAATTTTTACGAACACCACTTGCATGAATACCTGCTTTGTGCGCAAAGGCACTCATTCCAACATAAGGAAGATTAGACGGAACGACAACATTAGCTATTTCAGCAATATTATTAGCAATAAATGTTAAATCATGAATTTTTTCTCCTACAACCTCATAGTTCTTTTTAATTTGTAAGTTGGGAATAATGGAGCAAAGATTTGCATTTCCACATCTTTCACCATAGCCGTTAATTGTTCCTTGAACTTGTACAGCACCTGAATCAACAGCAGCTATAGAATTAGCAACTGCCATTTCACTATCATTATGAGCATGAATACCTAACTTTATTCCTGATATTAATTTTGATACATTATTTGTAATTTCAGAAATTTCATAACTCATACAGCCACCATTTGTATCACACAAAATAATCCTTTTTGCACCGGCATTATAAGCAGTTTTAATTGCCTTTATTGCATATTTTTCATCATTTTTATATCCGTCAAAAAAATGTTCTGCATCAAAAAATACTCTTTTTCCTTTGGAGATTAAATATTTTATACTATCTGAAATCATCAATAAATTTTCATCTAAAGTTGTACAAAGAGCATGTTCAACATGAAAATCCCAAGTTTTTCCAAATATTGTAATAATTTCTGTATCGGCATTTAATAACATTTCTAAAACTTTATCATTTTCAGGCTTTGTATTAGCCTTGCGAGTACAGCCAAAGGCTGTAATTTTTGCATTCTTTAATTTAATATTTTTTAAATCTTTAAAAACTTCTTCATCTTTTGGATTGGCACCTGGCCAACCTGCTTCAATATAATCAATTCCCAAACTATCTAACAGTTTTATAATTTTAAGCTTATCAGATGTAGAAAAATTTATTCCCTCCGATTGTGCTCCATCTCTTAATGTTGTATCGTAAATTTCTATTTTATTCATATTTTCACCGTTTCAAAAGTAATTTTAGCATAAACATTTTGTAAAAAATAAAATGATAAATATATTATTTGCAATCATTTATTATATAATTATCCTAAAAATATTTTTGGGAAAAGTATGACAAATATTAAAACAAAATGGATATGCCAATCTTGTGGATATGAAACTGCTAAATATATCGGGAAATGCCCTGAATGTTCAGCATGGGCTTCTTTTGTAGAAGAAAATATTTCATCTGATTCTTCAAAAAAAATAACAAAAATAAATGATAATGTTCCCATATCTAAAATTAGCGAAATAACATTTCAACAAACATATCGAATGAAAACAGGGTTTGCAGAATTTGACAGAGTATTAGGTGGTGGAGCTGTATCCGGTTCTGTTATTCTACTTGCAGGAGATCCGGGAATAGGAAAATCCACTTTGGTCTTACAAACTGCTCAAACAATAGCTTCAATAGGAAAAAAAGTTTTATATATTTGTGCCGAAGAATCTGCTAATCAGGTAAAAATTAGAGCAGAAAGACTTAACGTTAATTCCGAATATATATATGTTTACCCTCAAACAGATTTAGAAAATATAAAAGAACAAATCAAACAAAATTCCCCTGATTTTTTAATTATAGATAGTATTCAAGCTATTTATGACAATTCAATAACAAGTAGTGCAGGCAGCGTTTCTCAAATTAGAGAATGTACCAATATATTGACTGATATTGCAAAAAAAGAAAATATTACAACTATAATTATCGGACACGTTACTAAAGATGGAAATATAGCAGGCCCAAGAGTTTTAGAACATATTGTAGATGTTGTGCTTTCTTTTGAAGGTGATAAATATAAAACTTACAGAATTTTGAGAGGGATAAAAAATCGTTTTGGAAGTACAAATGAGATAGGTATTTTCAATATGCAAGAAACAGGTCTTTGTGAAATATCTAACCCCAATGAAATATTTTTAAGTGAACGTAGTGGAATAATAACTCCCGGAAGTACTATAATTATGGCTATTGAAGGTAGTAGAGTAATCACAGCAGAAATACAAGCACTTGTCGGAACAACAGCATACCCTGCTCCAAGAAGAGTAACTAATGGCATAGATTATAATAGGCTATTGCAAATTCTTGCCGTAATTGAAAAAAGAATAGGACTAAAATTTAATACTTCTGACGTTTATGTAAATATTACAGGAGGAATAGAAATAGATGAACCTGCTGCTGATTTGGGTATAGCAATGGCTATTATTACTTGCTTTCAAGATGTCTGCGTAAAATCAGATACTATTATTACAGGAGAAATTGGTCTTTCCGGAGAGATAAGAAAAATTAGTAATATCGAAAAGAGAATTATTGAAGCTCAAAAACTAGGATTTAAAAATATAATCGTTCCTAAAGGCAATATTTCTTATAAAAATAATTTTAATATAAATATAATTGAAGTTTCAAGAATAACAGAAGCCATTACTGCGTGTATAACAAAAGGTGATAAAAATTTATGAAAAAGATTACGGTAACAAAAAAAGCAGGCTCTATTGACCAAATAATAATTTTTATTATTTTCTGTTTCGTTTTTAAAAACGTCGCTGCATTTGCATTAACAGAAAGCAATGTAATTAATATTGTTCTTTTCTTAGGCACGATTCTTTTTTTGTGTGCTTTTTCTGAACATATAGAAAAAATTAAAGCAACAGATAATGATTTTAAAGAAATATTTATTTTTAATAATTATATTGAAATTACTCGCTATAAAAAACAACCTCCTTTAAAAATACAAAAATCAGATATTAAAGCATTTAAAATTAAATTTTGGAAAAATAAAATAAAAAGGTTTGCAATTAATCGTATAAAAACAGAAAAAGAAATTGAAATTATATTGAATAATCAAACTTTTAAATCTCATATTAGTGAAACTATGTTTACTTTTGGCAATAAATATAAACAAATTATGATATTTGCAAAGTATTTTAATGATATTCCTAACCTAACTTTTGATATTTCAGATGATAAAAAATTAGAGGATAAAATAAATAAAGCAATAGAAAAAATGACCTTTAAAGAAGAATAATAAAAATAAACTAAAATATAATATTAATTTTCTTCATTTTTATTAAATAGTAAAACAATACTATCAACCCGAACAGCAAGTTTTTCCCCTATGGCATCTACTCCTTCAGAGGTTTTTGCTTTAACTGAAATTTTATTAACATTCACATTTAAAATATTTGCAAGATTTTTTTTAATATCATTTATATAGGGTCTTAATTTTGGTGCTTCAGCATGAATTGTCGTATCAAGATTATTTATCTCCCAACCTTCATTACGAATAATTTTTATAGCTTCTGTTAAAAGTTTTGTACTATCAACATCTTTATATTGCTCATCATTATCAGGAAAATGAGCGCCTATATCATCTAAACCTAATGCACCAAATAAAGAATCTATTATTGCATGTATCAATACATCTCCGTCGGAATGTGCTTTGAAACCTTTATCATAAGGTATAATAATTCCTCCTAATATAAATTTTTTTGATGGAACTAAAATATGTAAATCCGAACCTTGTCCAATACGATAACTAATCATTGATTTCTCCATAAATAAATTTTTTAACAGCCTTAACTACACCATCATTATCCACTGTATCAGTAATGTAATCTGCATAGGTTTTAAGTGTTTCTGATGCATTTCCCATTGCTACACCTATTCCAGCACAAGTTAATAATTCTATATCATTATTTTGATCTCCACAGGATAAAATTTCTTCTTTTTTTATATTATACATATTAGCAACATATTCAACTGCTTTTCCCTTGGAAATACCATTTGCACATATCTCACAAAAATATGGCGTAGACATTGCTGTATAAATTTTATTTCCATACTTTTCATTTAATATATTTATTAAATTTTTAATTTTTTGAGTATCATCATCTATTGCAAGTATTTTATTTAATGCATTAAAATTCATTTGTGATATGTCTTGTTCAATTCTATATGGAATTTTTTGATTATCTGAATATTTTTTTACATATTTAGTTTCTTTTTCAGAATATAAATTATCTTTTATATATATATTAGGAAATATATCCATGGTTTTTAGAAAATCTAAAATATCCAAAGCTAAATTACGTTCTAAGCCTTTTTCAAAAATTAATTCACCGGTATCTGGTTTATGGATAGTTGCTCCTTGATAACAAATAATCGGAGTATCAATATTTAATGGTGCCAGAATTTGATTTGCAGAATAAAATGTTCTTCCTGTTGCAATTACAAATTTTACACCATCATTTCGTACTCTATTTATACAGTCTAATAAATTATCAGTATATCTAATACCATTAAAAATAGTGCCGTCTATATCACATACCAACATTTTTATCATATATTCAAAGCCCTCATTAAACCACAAATTGTTTTTGCATCACATATTTCAGAATTGTTTATCATATTAAAAATTTCTGCTTTATTAATTTCAATATTATCTAAAAATTCTCCCTCATCAAGATTAGGTATTCCATTTTCCAAGTCTTTTGCATAAAAAAGATATATCTTTTCAGAACAAATAGCAGGATTAGAATATATAAAACCAAGAGGTATCCAATTTTTAGCAGTATAACCGGTTTCTTCTTTTAATTCTCTTTTGGCAGCCGACAAAACATCTTTATCTTTCGTATCTAATTTTCCTGCCGGAATTTCAAGCATGATTTTTTGTGCACCATATCTGAATTGTTTTACCATAACAATTTTATCACTATGTTCTGCAACTATTGCTACTCCTCCACTATGGATTATTACTTCTCTATTTTGTATTGTTCCGTCAAAAATTCTTGCTTTATCAGCGTGAATTTCAAAAACTTTTCCTTTATATACTGTATTACTTTCTACTGTATTTTCTATATCTACCATTTGGACTCCAAATTAATTATCATATCGTGATTTAATAATTGCTCTATTCAATACAAACTTATCATCATAAAGTTTTTGAAAATTTATATGCTTAATTTCTTCAGCATCAATCATTCCACCTTCTTCAAAAAAGATTTTTAAAGCAAGTTTTGGATTAATAAATTTGTAAGCTACAATATTTGGGTTTTTATAGAAAATTTTGTAATAAGAATCTGTAAACGTTGAATTTTTTATAAATGTTTTATTGTTAATATCTTCATCTGTATCGATATTCTTATCATCAAGAAATATAGAGATTTTAAATATTTTTAATAAAGAATCATCGGGTAACAATGCTGTTTTATTTCTTAATGAATAAAATCTGTACATTTTTTCAATACAATATGTAGTAAGTTTAGACTCATTACTCATTGTTCGCCATATTTTCATCGTAGACATAATCATTGGCAATTGTATAAGTATAAATGATGTTAAAACAGTAATAAATAATACAGATAAAATTTTTAATTCTTTCGGCTCCGAAGTATGTTCTCTTAAACAAGCTCCAAAGAGCAAATAAATTAGTGCCAATAGCAGTAATCTAAAAATAACCTGAGATTCTGTCAAAAATAATGCAATATTGTTATTTAATTTTGAAAACAAATAAAAATATATAACTGCACCTGTTATTACTGCAAGAACACAAAATATAGTTCGTTTTATAAACATAGATTTATTTAAAGCTAAAAAGTATAAAACAGATGATAAAATAATTATTAATGAAAATTCTAAGCAATTCGTAACAAAGTATGTATTAAAAATTGTTTTAGAAAAATTAATAAAATTAATATCATTTGCAAAAAAATTAAGATATCCCGGATAAAAAGAAAAGCATATCATTCCAAATATATAAGAAATTAAAGGTAAGTATATAATTCTATCTGTATCAAGAAATATTTTTTTGTTAGCAACATAATTAGATATTGTTAAATACAGATATATACTAATCAGAACAGTGCCACAAACAATACTTACAAACATAGATGACATTGCCGTTATAAAAGCAAAAACTGAAAATATTGAAATAAATTTATTACTTGGAATGTTATTTTGAGAGAAATATTCAATTAAAATATATAAAAATATAAGACCCAAAATCAAATTAAATAACTGACCAAAGTGTTCTGCATATTCTGTTAGGAATATAAAAGAACCCGTTAATTCATAACTTGGAATATTATTGGGATTCAAGTATTTAAAATCAATATTTGAGCAAGCATAACAAAAATATGCAGCAGAAAAGATTATTGCAATAGGGAAATTGATATTCTTAGTTCTTCCATTAAATAAAAAAAACGATAAAATAATACAAAGTAAAGATACATCAAAAGCTCTGATAAAAGCTCCTGCCGTCATAGAAAAACAATGAGGATGAATATGTAATAAAAGTGGTAAATCTTTTGAAAATAAATGAGCAATAAGAACAGATAGCATACCGTCAAAATTAAATTTACCACCCTCAGTTAAACAATTTGTTAAAAAAAGAGCATCATCACCAAGGAAAATATCGTTGGAAATAAACCAAAAGAAAAATATACAAATAAATAAAAAAACTAATGCAGAACATACTTTGATGTTTTTTTTCATATATACTCCTCATTAAAAATTCCAATATAATGTCATATTAAATATAATATAAATATAAAAATTTTAAAAACTTATCTGCGACTTTAAGTGATAACTCATACTTGATTAAATAAATATCTTATCATTTTTGTTTTCATTTAAAAAATCTATATAGTTTGATAAATTTATATATTTTTGTATAATAAATTTACGGTTTGAATAATATGTTTCAGCATTATGAGGATTAGTATATGAAAAAAATTTGGATAAAAGATATAAAAAATTATGAAAATCAAGAAATCACTTTACAGGCTTGGTTATATAATAAACGTTCAAGTGGCAAATTACATTTTTTACAGTTAAGAGATGGTACTGCTGAAATTCAAGCCGTTGTTTTTAAAGGTAATGTTCCTCCTGAAGTTTTTGAACTTGCTGATAAAATAACACAAGAATCATCTGTTGAAATTACAGGTATTGTTAAAAAACATGAACGCTCAAAAATCGGATATGAAATTGATGCTCAAAACGTAAAAATTATATGTGGCTCAGAAGACTATCCGATTACCCCAAAAGAACATGGTCCACATTTTCTTATGGAACATAGACATCTATGGTTACGTTCATTAAAACAAAACGCAATCCTCAAAATTAGACATAGAATAATAAAATCTGTTAGGGACTTTTTTGATAATAAAGGTTTTACACTTGTAGATGCTCCTATTTTTACACCAAATGCTTGTGAAGGTTCTACAACATTATTTGAAACTGATTATTTTGACCAAAAAGCATATTTATCCCAAAGTGGTCAATTATACATGGAAGCAGCATGTGCAGCTGTTGGCAAAGCTTATTGTTTTGGTCCTACTTTTAGAGCAGAAAAATCTAAAACTCGTCGTCATTTAACAGAATTTTGGATGGTTGAGCCTGAAGTTGCATTTATGGATATTTTTGGAGATATGGATTTAGCTGAAGAATTTGTTGAATACGTAGTTCAACAAGTCGTTGAGCATTGTAAGCCTGAGCTAGAAACTTTAGAAAGAGATATTTCTAAATTAGAAAATATCAAAAGACCATTTCCTAGAATTTCTTATGATGAAGCTATAGAAATTTTACACAAAAAAGGTAATGACACTCCTTGGGGAGAAGATTTTGGTGGTGATGAAGAAACTTTAATTTCAGAAGAATTTGACAAACCTGTTATGATTCATCATTACCCTATGAGTGTAAAAGCATTCTATTTTAAACAAGATGGAAATAAAGCAGCCTGTGTTGATATGATTGCACCAGAAGGTTATGGAGAAATTATAGGTGGTGGCCAACGTGAGGAAGATATTGAAAAATTAAAGAATAAAATTCATGAACAAGGATTAAGTGAAGAAACATTTGATTGGTACTTGGATGTCAGAAAATATGGTTCTGTTCCTCATGCCGGTTTTGGATTAGGCATAGAAAGAACTGTTGCGTGGATTTGTGGACTTTCTCATGTCAGAGAAACTATTCCTTTTCCAAGACTAATGGATAGATTAAAACCTTAAGTTTAAATAAAAATTAAGGTAATTATATACAATTTTACACAAAATAAAATAAAGCCGATTTAGGTTTTATTTTTATATTCAAGTGCGTGTTCTATTTTTCTTGTAAAATCACTTTTAATCATTTCTTTTACAGTTTCTTTTGTTATCATTTGTACTGTTGTTTTATATTTTCTGCAATAATATTCAACAAATTCTTCCTTTGTTCCCGATATTGATAATAATGTTGTTACTTCCTGTATTCTTTTCTTTAATTCTGCATATTTATACACATATTCCATTGTAATTTCTTTTATCAGTTCCTTATTATCCTTTATTATATATTTTTGATAATCCATTATAACCTAACCATTCATCTGTATTTAACATTGCCGTTGTTTTAATGCTTTTGATTATTTCTTTTGTTAATGTATTTGCAGATGTATCTTTAATTGTTTTTGCATTTAACTTTCCGTTGCGTTCTACCATACCAAGAATG
>JAFQYI010000112.1 GCA_017406505.1 bacterium | reverse complement strand
TTATTAACTCTTTTACAGGTTTTAGAACTCTGCGACATAAACCTGAAGCTAGCCATATTCCCAAAATAAGACACATCAATATCATTCCGAAAATTTTATTTCCCATCATCTTCATTCTGTTCATTAATGATATATTTTCAGGGAAACCTATATACATATTGAACAAAGGTGATGTTTTTAATATATATTTCGAATTTGGCAAATTATTTGATAGAAGTGTTCTTTTGGTAATGATTCCATTTTCTATTTTGGGATTTTTTAATGTTGATAAATAAATATAATCACTATTTGTATCTGTTATTACGCAATATGCTATTAATTTACTTTTTATTATAGAATCAATTTCTTTTTGAGTTGATGATAAATTATATTCGTTAAATGTTGCTGTTACTGATGACATCACATTATTTGCTATAATGTTTCTCATATTTTCAGTTTTTGTATAAAATTCATTATCTATTTTTTGAATTACGCTTATTAACGACAAACTAATAATTAATAATATAGTTACAAGCATAACCGTTATTCCACCAAGAAAATCCGTACTCAGACGTTTTTCACCCCTTGACACATATCCTATTTCTCTGTTAATAATATCACTTATAGTCTTTTTATCAGACTGTTTTTTAGGTTTTAATTTTTTTTGTGGTTTACTCATTTATTTTACCTGCTTTATTTATTTTGAATTTCTGATTGTTTTTTCATACAAAACTGCATTAAGGCTACTCTGTCTACATTTTTTATTAGTTTAAATTTACCTGAAACAACAAATTTGTTTAAATTCTCATCATATATTATTCTCACCGGTCTAAAAAGACAAGATATAAAAAGATTTGTGTCCAAATTAATATCAGTTTTATAATCAATATTTTTAAACATTTCCGTATCTGCTGTAAGTTTCATTCCACCTGCAGAAATATCAATAATCTCAGCTCTGATATTTTTATTCTGATAATTAATTAAAATGTTTTTATGAATTTCTACTCTTGTATATTCTCTTCTTTGAATTAACGAAGATTTTTCTGGTCTACTGATTTTTATATCCAAATCTTTTATATCTTGAATATTTGATGATATATACACTATTCCACTGCCTGAAACAGCAAAAAGATTTACATTTTCACCTATTGTATAATTTTCTTTTGTTTTAAGTTTGATTTGAAAACTTTCATCATCAAAAACCTCTGTTACATTACCTCTTGTTGCATTTGTAACTTCTGATGAAAGTATTAATAATTCTTGATTTAAAGATATAATACCCATAGTTTTTCTCAAAAACATTATACGACATTTTCTTACAAATGAAAATCATTTTTTGGGAAAAACTTTACTAACGGTATAATTATCTGAAAAATATTTATTTGCTGTATTTATAATGTCTTGAACTGATACTTTATCAATTTCATTATTGAATTTTTCAAAATAATAATCATAACCATTGCCATTTTGTTCAGAAACACTAATAAAATGAGCTTTAGATGCATTTGTTTCCATTGCAAGGATTGCTTCACCTTTTATTTTATTTTTTGCAACTTCAAGTTCCTTTTCTGTAACATGCTCTTTTTTTAATTTTTCAACTTCAAGAAAGATAGATTTTTCGGCTTCATTTATTTTTTGAGGATCTGTCCCTATGTATATACAAAATGCCCCTTTATTTATGTATTCCATATCAGTCGAACCTATAGCATAAGCAAGTCCTTTTTCGGCTCGCACTTCTGAAAACAAACGAGAACTCATTCCTGAACCTAATATTGCATTAATAACTTTTAAAGTTGCTCTGTCTTTTTTATTTGAAAGTCCATCTGTTTTCCATGCTATAACCAACCAAGCTGATTCTTTTCCTTGATTTGTTGTTATTGTTTGTTTTTTTTGATTAGAATTAAATAATGATTTATATTCTGAATAATTTATATAAGGTTGATTTTTAGGAGTTATAATTTCCGAGAAATAATTTATTATTTCTTGCTCATTGACGTTTCCGTTTACTGCTATTATTGCATTTTTTGAATCAAAAAGATTTGTATAATAATTTTTTATATCCTGCTGTGATATTTTTGGTAAGTCTTTTTCTATACTTTTATTTGAGGTATCGTATGGAGTGTTTTTCCATAATTCATAAGATAATTCTTCAAAAACAACGTTTGATGGATTATTTTGACTTTGTTTAATTGAATGCAGTATTGTTTGTTTTGTTTTTTCTATATCTTCGTTGTTTAAAGAAGCCTTGCTTATAACCTCATTTAAAATATCCATTGCCATTGGCAGGTCTTTTTTTGTACATTGCATTGTGAGTGAAAAATATTCTTTATTTCCGGAAGATTGAATTTTTATACCGTTTTCTTCCGTAAGTTCTGAAAAAATATTTTTAGGATATTTTTCTGTTCCTTGTAAGATTACAGAAGATACTATATTAGAAACACCATGTTTTTGATTAAGATAATTACCACCTTTTATTTTTATATCAATAGCAATAATTCCATTATTTTTATGCTTATCAATTAATAAAATTGCATTATTTTCAAGAGTATATTTTTCTAAATTTCCTGATTTTTCCATTTTTAATGGAGTATGTTTTTTAGGTATAAAACAAGGTTTAGATATTACTTGATTATTGTTATTATTATTTTGATTGTTGCAAGATAAAGTTTTTTGTATTTTTTCTTGAGGAACATTTGGTGTTAAATATGCAATTACTGTATTATTCGAATTAAGATATTTTTTAGCAGCATTTTTAATATCATTTGCTTTTATTGTATTTAATTTTTTCAAATATTCATCGTAAAAATTCCAATCATCTGTAATTAAAGTAGAGTAGCCTATTTCAGAAGCTGTATCTGAAACAGATTCTCTAGCATACATTGTTTCTCTTTCAAGCATTTTTTTTGCTCTATTTAATTCACTTTGAGTAACACCATATTTTTTAATATTTTCTATTTCTTGAAAAATTTCATTTTTAAGATTTTCAATATCTTCTTCATTAAAACTTGCACTTATCAAAAAAATCGAATCTTGTTTCATAGAGGAATGATTTGCTGTTATAGATTGAGCAAGTTGCTTTGAATCTTTTATATTTCTATAAAATCTTGAAGATTTTCCCTGTCCTAAAATAACCGACAATAAATCTAAAGCAAAAGAATCTTTATCTGATATTTTTAAACCACACTTGTAACCTATTATAAGAGAAGATGTTTTTACATCATCTTTTTCATGAATATTAATTTGTTTTGCTGGTGGATTATCTTGTTTATATGTTTTTTCTTGTTTTATTTTTAAATCTTTATCATTATTGTTAAAATACTTTTTAACCAAATCTACTGCTTGTTTTGACTCTATATCACCAACAATAACTGTAATTAAATTTTCAGGAGAATAATGCGAGGAATAAAAATTTATAATTTCTTCTCGAGGAATTTCTGCAATAATTTTTTTTGTACCTAAAACTTCTCTTTTATATGGGTGATTAGGGTACATTGATTTTGTAAAAGTATTATATAATTTTCTTGAAGGATTATCGTTACTACGTTCTATTTCTCTTATGACAACATTTCGTTCCTTATTGATTTCATCAATTGGAAAACTTGGTTTAGTGAGCATATCGGCATGTAATTTTAATGCAGTTTCAAAATCTTTAGACGGTATCAATATATGAAAATGAGTAAAATCTTTGCTTGTAGCTGCATTCGTAATAGCACCTTTCGATTCTAAAATTTTATCAAATTGCCCATTGGGATAATTTTCAGAGCCTTTGAAAAATAAATGTTCTAAAAAATGAGCAACACCATTATTACAATCGTTTTCATCTACCGAACCTGTTTTAACCCAAGTGTCAATCATAACAATGGGATTTGAATGAATTTCTTTAATAATCAAAGATTGTCCGTTAGATAATTTTGTTTTAGTAACATTTTCAGCAATAACCGGAGTTATTGTCATTAAAAAAGAAATAAAGATAATTAAAAATTTTTGCATATATACCTCAAATATGTACATAAATTAGCATAAAAAGTTTAATAAAAATTGTAACTTAGCCAAAAGGCTGTTTTTTATAAGTATAAAAAAAAATACTAA
Source organism: bacterium (assembly GCA_017406505.1). Classification (GTDB taxonomy): domain Bacteria; phylum Cyanobacteriota; class Vampirovibrionia; order Gastranaerophilales; family Gastranaerophilaceae; genus RUG841. Next base: position 8,926 of record JAFQYI010000112.1, on the reverse strand, counting down.
TATAGAAAAGATTGTAACAAAAAACTTGAAAAAATTTTTTTAGCAAAGATAATAAGAAGTATGGCACGGTAGCTCAGCTGGTCAGAGCGTACGGCTCATACCCGTGAGGTCGACAGTTCGATCCTGTCCCGTGCTATTTTTGGGATTTAATGTTAAGAATATACCGTTGGCTTTTTAGTTGGCGGCTTTTTTTATTGTTTATATTTTTAGAATATACAAAGATAGTATTTTGAGTTATAATTTTATAAAAATGGTACATTATTATGCTTAATCTTGAAAATATAACAGATAGAATTCGAGAAGCTTTAGATAGTGAAAATGATAAAGCTTTAAAAGAAATATTAGACGGTTATCATTGTGCTGATTTGGTTGAAATATTACAAGAATTGAAACCCGATGAAAGACTTTTGGCTTTTAAAGCAATTGAAGAAGATAAAGCTGCTGAAATGCTCGAATATGCACCACCACAATTTCAAGTCGAAATTTTATCTGAAATAGGTGAAGAACAAGCTGCAAAACTTATTGTCAAAATGCCTCATGATGAAGTCGCTGACGTTTTTGCAGAAATGGAAGACGATGAAACTGAGTCATATTTGAACAAACTTCCCGAAAAAGTTTCTACTGAAATTAGAGAATTGCTCGCATATAAAGAAGATTCTGCAGGTGGTATCATGACTCCTCATGTTCTTACTGTTAATAAAGATATGAGAATTGAAGATGTTGTTTCTTTCATTAAGTCAAAAGCCGAACAAGATGAATTTGAATTATATTATTTGTATGTTACCGACAGCCAAAAACATCTACTTGGTGTTGTTAGTTTACGTGCTCTTTTGACTAAACCATATAAAACAAAAATTGAAGATATAATGACAACTGATATTGTTAAATTACATATTGATGACCCTCAAGATGCTGTTGCTGATATTTTTATGAAATATCAATATACTGCCTTACCTGTTGTTGATTTGTATAACAGACTCAAAGGAATGATTACATGGGACGATGCTCAAGATATTGTTGAAGAAGAAACTACCGAAGAAATTTATCAAACATCAGGTATTTCTACAGATTTAGTTGATGAAGATGAAATTATATTTGGTTCCACATTAGATGCCGTTAAAGCCAGATGCCCTTGGCTCTTTATTACTTTAGTCGGAGAATTTATTGCTGCTAATGTTGCCGATAAATTTGAAAATACTTTAAATACTTTACCTATAATAGCAATCTTTATGCCTCTCCTTGCAGGATTAGGAGGAAATATCGGTACGCAAAGTATTACCCTTATGACAAGAGGTTTGTCTACCGGACAAGTTACTTTAAATTCAGCTCTGTTTCATATATGGAAAGAGTTTAAAGTAGGATTATTAATTGGTGTTTTTTTTGGGGTTATGGTTTCTTTTGTTACATGGAAATGGCAAAATAATTTTGAATTAGGTATTGTTGTTGGAATTGCTATGGCTGTTAATATGACTCTTGCTACTTTGCTTGGTACTTTAACTCCCTTTGTTCTTAAAAAATTCAAAATAGACCCTGCTATTGCTTCCGGACCTGTTATTGCCACAACTATTGATGTTTTGGGACTAGCTATTTATTTTTCTTTGGTTACACTTTATTTAATAAAATTTTTATAATGGAGTAATGTTTTGAAAAACTATAATATTTTTATAATATCTGATGATAAAAAATACTCTGATATAATTGAAAAAAAATTTTTGTTATCTAGAAAATTTGATAATATTTCAATTACAAATTTTCAATCTGCATTAAAAATTTTAAAAAATCAAAATCCTGATATTATTGTAATTTATATTTCCAACGATTCTCAAATTAATTTTATAAAACAGTTAAGAGATGATACTCATTTTAAAAATTCTTTTATATTAATGATTTCTGAAAATATTGATAATGATTTATTATGTAAAGGATTTGATACAGGTATTGATGATTTTTTAGATATTAATACAGACGAAACTCTTTTTAGCATGCATATTATATGGGATTTAAAAAATAAAATTCAAAGAGAATTGTCTGATAATAAATCTGACGTTTTAGCTATAACCGGTATTGTTGATAAAAATACAGAATTTTATAAAAAAGAGTATTCTCATTGGATTTTTGAAAGAGAATATAAAAAAAGTCTGACAAATTATAAAAATAACGTTTTTATGATGCTAATTCCTGACTTACAATGCAGAGCAACTTTATCAAGTGAAGATATTGCCTTGCTTATAAAAAAATCTTTAAGATTAAATGATACAGGTTGTTTTACCCAAGATGGAAAAATTTATCTTTTATTATCTCAAACAGATGAAAAAGGTGCTAAAAATATTTTTGAAAAAATTAATAATGCCTTACCTTTTGATTGTTCCATTTCTGCATCAGCTTTGAATGTTTCTTCTGTAGAAAAATTTGTTAATGCTGAAAAAATATTAAATTCTCTGCTTGAACAGGCGTTACAAGAAGGTAATTCTTATATTTTTTATAATCCAAAACAGAAAATATCTATTTCAGATAAAAAACTAAAAAATAATATAATTATAAAAAAAGAATATATTCAAAAAATTGAAAAAATATTAATGCCTGCATTTTTTAAAATGCAAACTATATATGAACCTAAATTATATAATACTGAAATTAAGCAGATTTATAAAGAAAAAGAATATTCCTTTTTAATTAAAAATAGAGAAAATCTTTGCTTAATAACCGTAGAATGCAAAAATTCCAATGAAATTAATATTAAAATTGAAGAAACATTTAAACAAAAAAATACTTGTGATAATATTAATATGAATTTAGAAGATTTTACAAGCGAGGCAATAGAAAACATTATTCAAAGAAGTGCAGAAAAATTTCGTAAAATATTATATAAGAAAGAAATTTAGTTATGGATATTTATATTTCTTCTTCTGTTGAAAAGTCAATACAAGAAGCTGCAAAGTTGGCAGAAAAACTTTGTACCAATTTGGAAATCAGCAGGTTTCCTAATATGGATTATATAGACAGTAATTTTGAGTACATATTAAAAGAAATGAAAAATTCTGTTAAAGATTTTCAAGGGAAAATCAGTTTGCATGCACTTTTTTCTGATTTGAATCCTGCAAGTAAAGATTATGCATTAAGAGAAATTGCAAAAAAAAGATACCAACAATCTTTTGAAGCAGCATTAGCAACAGATGCAAAAAATATGGTTTTTCACTCCGGACACAAAGGAATGAAACATAAAGTTTCTGTACAAAATTATCTTGAGGGTTCAATCAAATTTTGGAAAGAATATATAAAACAATTTGAAGATAAAGGAATAATAGCTTCTATTGAAAATGTGCTTGAAGATTCTCCTAAAAATCTTATAACAATAGTAGATGAAGTAAATTCACCAAATTTAAAAATTTGTCTTGATACAGGTCATGCAAATTTATGTTCGGATATTCCGATTTCAGAGTGGATAAAAACATACGGAAAAAGACTTCATCACATGCATTGGCATAATAATTACAAAACAAATGATGACCATTCAAGTTTGAAAAATGGAACTGTAAATTTTCTTGATATATGGGAAACATTGAGAAATGAAAACCTATAGCCGTTAGTAGTTTTTGAAATATTTAATAAAGATTTTCTTATTGATAGTATAGATACATATAAAATTTTTCAAAATTATCCATTGAAATAAGTTATTAAAATAATGATAAAGATTTGTATGGACGAACTTTACAACAGGTGTTTAGTAGCAATTAATTTACAATTCTTTTTCCTTGTTATATCTGTTATATTCCTTATACCACAAGGGTTGCAGGATTTTTAAAATGTGTCATATTAAATATATGACACATGAAAATTAGGATAAAAAGAAATGTCAAAATGCACTATCCCTTGGAATCAAAAATTTGATAAAGATAAAAAATATATCTGGATTTCTGAAACAGGCAAAAATACTTGTGAAGAATGTAAAAACCTCGACAGAAAAATATTTGAAGGAGATAAAGTTCCTCTCCGTCCCCACCCGAATTGTAAATGCGAAGTTGTCGAGTATGACGAAAATAAAATTAATAGTCTGCCTCCAAGAAAACCCTTAGTTAAATCTTTGGGAGACCAAAAAGATTTATCATCAATAAGTGTAACACTATCTTCAATATGGCTTAAATCTCCTGATGCAAGAAAATTATTTAAAATTGCATTAGAAAAGGAAAATGAAATTGAAGATTATTTAAAAAACACAACAAAATATGAAAAAATATCGGATATAAAAAATCCTGAAATAGAAAAGTATGTAAGAAATTGGATAAAACAAGAAACAGAAGAATTAGTCGGATATGGTATGCCTTCTGTCAAAGATTGTCCTGTGTATATTTTTCATGAAAACAGTGAGTTATCCAAAAAGATTGCTAACAGCAAAACAATTGATAAATTTTTAAAAGAAAATAAAAATAATCTGAGATTCTTTAATTTTGCAGAAGCAAAACATATTGATTTTGAAAAAGAAGATGATCAAAATTTATATTATGCAATTCACGGCGCGAGTATAAGAGGTGTTCAGTTTGACAAAAACAGAAAATATCTGTATTGCAGGGTAGAAGATTTTTATAACTTTGACCCGAGAAAAACAGACCGACCTAATCAAGTCGGTGCAGAATTGCAGAAAAACGGTCTGTTAAAGCCATATTATTCAATAATTATTCTAAAAATACCTGTTGAAAAATTGTATTGATTTATTAATATATTACCCAATCGGGTAATATATAGTTGTTTAAAAATATAATACAATTACGAAATGATTAAGAAAAGAATTGAATACACCTTTTTTGCAATATTAAATATATGTCTTAGTTCATTTATGCTAAATGGTTTTATTACTGCAGTGTTTTTAATGACAATATCAACTTTGATAACAAAAATTGTTGAAAAATATAATCCGTCATTTCTATATCATGATGACGGAATTGTAAGTTCTCAATATTCGAATAACACTTTACCTATAAATGGGATTATTTTATATTGTTTGTTTTTTGGTTTCCCAATTATTTCAATATTATTAAAAATATTGGTATTTCCTGTTTTATACAAAATTAAATTCTTTAGTAATATAAAAGACTTTTTGGAAAGATTTGCAACTGATAAAAATTTCTTAATCAAAGTATTATTCTCAGTTTTAATTTTTGATATTATTGTGTATCTGCTTTCTGTGTTTTTATTTACAAAAAAGTTGAATATTTATGAACTAAAAGAAGCTTTTATTATGTATTTATTTGTATTTTTTGGTGTATTGCCATGTTATTTGACATTTTTGCTCTGGTATAAATGGACTCACAGAAAGAAATCGGAACAAATTAATTAATTGTTCGTGCATTGTAATGCACACTACACCTACATGGAGCAGAAATTAAAAATATAAAATTTGATAAAGAAAGAAAAAATATTTTATGTACAATAGAAGATTTTTACAATTTTGACCCGAGAAAAACAGACCTACCTAATCAAGTCGGTGCAGAATTGCAGAAAAACGGTCTGTTAAAACCATATTATTCAATAATTATTCTTAAAATTCCTGTTGAAAAATTGTATTGATTTATTAATATATTACCCAATCGGGTAATATACAGTTATATAAAAATATAATACAATTACGAAATGATTAAGAAAAGAATTGAATATACTTTTTTTGCAATATTAAATATATGTCTTAGTTCTTTTGGGTTAATTGGTGCTATTGTACTATATATTTCATTTGAAATATCATCTATAATAACAAAGATTATTGAAAAATATCATCCATCCCTTTTATATCATGATGATGGAATTATAAGTCCTTCAGGTGCAGATACCATTTTACCTATAAATGAAATTGATATATTTTGTTCATTTTATGGTATTCCTTTTTTTTCAATTTTATTAAAAATATTAATATTTCCAATTTTATACAAAATTAAATTCTTTAGTAATATACAGGACTTTTTGAAAAGATTTGCAACCGATAAAAATTTCTTAATCAAAGTATTATTTTCAATTCTGATTTTTGATATTATTGTGTATCTGCTTACGACATTTTTTACCGACATAGATCATACTTGGCGTTATACAGAAAATCTAATAACAAATTTACCTATATATTTAATGACTTTTGGAGGTGTATTGCCATGTTATTTGACATTTTTGCTCTGGTATAAATGGACTCATAGTCAGTAGGGTAGACTTTAGTCTACCGAAAATTATGATGGACTAAGGGTCCACCCTACAAAATTATTTAATCGGCTGGATTGCCACGCTTCGCTCGCAATGACAAAATTTTTCGTAATAAAAAAGAGGTTAAGAATATACTTTGTCTCTTTTTTAATGGTGGGAACAAACAGACAAAGTTAGAACTTTTTTGCTTGAACTCAAACCAAAAATTTTATCTTGGCGAAAATTAAATCCCAAAAGAAAAATTACAAGAGATATATTGATGTTATTTATAAATTATTAAAGTTCACTATTGTATGTATAAATACCTACGTTACAGTATTTTGTTCATAATTAATGTTTGTGATAATATTATTTTGTGAGTAAATTTAATGAAAAAAGAATCTGATAACAAATTAAAATTTATAGATTTTTGTTCTGGGATTGGTGCAGGTAGATTAGGACTTGAGTTATTAGGACTAAAATGCGTTGCACATAGTGAAATTAACCAGGACACTGATTATACATATCAATTATTCTACAATGATGACCGCAATTTAGGGGACTTAACATTACTTGATGTTGAACAAATCCCTGAAAGTGATATTTTAATTGCGGGGTTCCCTTGTCAGACATTCTCTATTGTTGGCAAAAGAGCAGGATTTGAGGACGATAGGGGACAGATAATATATTATTTGAAGAATATATTGAAACAAAAAAATACACCATACTTTATATTTGAGAATGTTAAAGGATTAGTAAATCATGATGGTGGTAGAACATTAACTGCAATTATTGAGTTACTGAATAGTGCAGGTTATGAAGTTGCACATAGGGTTCTGAATAGTGTGAACTATGGAGTTCCACAATTAAGAGAACGAATTTATTTCGTAGGTATTCGGAAAGATTTGTATACAAAACCATTTGAGTTTCCTCAGCCTACAAAGCATGTGCATATCCAGGACTTTTTGTTAGCCAATAATAACGATATCCTTGACATTAAACACCCAACATTTCAAAAATACTTAGCGAATAAATATAATAAAGATAGAGTTAATATTGATGAATTATTAGAACAAGAATATGCTATTATTGATACAAGACAATCTGATTTGAGAGTATATATTGATAAGTGTCCTACATTGAGAACAGGTAGGCACGGTATTTTATATGTGCGTAACGGACAATTGCATAAATTATCAGGTCTGGAGTCGCTATTGTTACAGGGATTCCCAAAAGAATATGTCATGAAAGCAATGAATTTAACTAATTCAAAGTTATTATCTCAAACAGGTAATGCTATGACTGTTAATGTAATACGTGCAATAGGAGAATGTTTACTTGATTATATAGAGGAGAATGAACAGAGTGGATTTGGTACAAAAAGGCTCTCAAACGGCTAAAAACGGTTTTAGGAACGAGCAGGATATTTGTGATAAGTTTAATCATTGGCAATCAGATAATGAGGCAAAACAATGGCTGACGATTATGCAATACGACTTAGATGAAATAGAATATGTTAAGGCTATAGTACTGCATGGTTATAAAGCAGATGTTAATGTGCAAGTACAGATAAAGTTAAAATCCGCAGTAGATACAGAAAATATACAAGTTAAATTAGTGTCAAATCAAAGAGGATTTAACCAAGTAGACAAGAGATGGTTATCTCATTATAAGGAAATGTGGTGCATACCTGACAATGTTTTTAAACTATTACAGTATTACACGGGGGAACTGAAACCTTATAAGGCTGGTGTTCGTGATAGTCGGAGAATGTTTATAGATGAGTTTTCTCATACTGAACAAGTATTGTTGTTAGATTGGTTTACTCAAAATAAAACACTAGTGTTAAGTGATATTATCAAAGGTCGTGGACAGTTTAGTGCAGAGTGGGTTCTAGTCGCTCAAAAACTTGATAATAATGCCAGATGGGTACTAGTTAATATAAATCAAGCATTGCAACATTATGCAAATGGTGATGTTAAGGTAAGCCCTAGAGGTTCTATATACATAGGAAATGTTACAATGCAAAGAAAAGGTGGGGATGGTGGCAGAGATACAGCAAATATGTTACAGTTCAAACTAGACCCAACTCAACTTTTTGAAATATACCAGTAGTTATAAATTTTTTATATATCAACATAAGTTCGAGTCTTATCAGGGTTAAAAAGACAAAATGTTAGATTTTTAAGCATTGTGAACCCAGAAATCAAGTCATAGCATTAAAAAAGGACAAGTTCTAGACTTGTCCTAAATGGTGGGGGCAAATAGACAAAGTTAGAACTTTTTTACTTGAATCTGTAAATGATGAAGATTCGTTTTTACGAACTTTACAGATTACCTAAGATTTTGTGAAAAGCAGGTGAAAATTTTAGTTTTTCAACAAAGCATTGTATCAATTTATTTACAATTATTTTCACCTGTTATATGTGTTATATTCCTTATACCACAAGGGTTGCAGGATTTTTAAAATGTGTCATATTAATAATATAGGCATAAAAATAAGATTAAAACACGATTTTTATAATCGGGAATAAAACAATAATTATTATTATGTTTGCAATTATTAAGATTGGTGAAACATACATTATAATTTTTTCTGATTTTAATATGTGAATATTATTTTTTATTTTTTTTGTAACTTGTGCAGATTTAAAAATTATAAAGTAACTGAATATATATAAAAATAATATTAAACAGAATATAAATACCATTTTTATAAACATAAAATGGTTGTGATACAAAGATTCAGCACCAAGTCCATATAATAACC
>JAFQYI010000111.1 GCA_017406505.1 bacterium | reverse complement strand
CTTTTAGATAACGATTTTAATAATATAAGTATTCCAACATCAGGAATAAAATACTCGCCTATAATTGAAAAAGGAGTATCTCAAGGAAGAGTACATGTAAAAAATTCTATAGACAGTGGAAGTAGAGAAACTTTTAAAAAAATCAAAGGTATAGATGCATATAATTTTGTAGTTGAAAATATGAAAAAATATGCAAAGGTAAAGGCAAAAGACTATAACGTTATAAGCAAGTATATAATATGTCCCGGATATAATGACAATAAAGGAGAAATAGATAACTGGCTAAAAACATGTTCAGAAATTGGTATTGAATATGTAGAAGTATCAGTAGAAAATATTTGGTTAAATCATCATAGAAAAAGTGGAAATGAAGAAGTTGTTGAATTAGTCAGATATATATTAGAAAAAGGAAAGAAAATGTTTCATATATGTAATGGAGAAAATCATGTTATGCAGCTATTAGCCGGCATAAAAGAATAAGAGCCTATTACAAATTATTGAAAATTTTGCGAAAATATATATCTATGGTTAAGTTTTAAATTTTATAATTAATAATATTATTTATTATTATAGTACATATACATAAGTTTTTTAAACTTTAATTCATTTTTTTCTTCATTAGTTAAATCTACAAGGTTATCATTATCAGAAAAATAAATATGATTTATTTGTATGTTTGGATAAATATTATGAATAAAATGACGAAAACCACAAGCATCATAAGAATTTATATCAAACCACATAAAATAATCTTTATCTTTAAAAGACAAAGGTAAAATCCAAGTATCATTTTTACTAACGATAGAAGTTTTTTCAACTTGATAAGCCATTTCTCTCAATAGTTTGTATTCTTCTACGTTTCTATCGAGGTTCATTTTATATTCAAATATATAACTTTTGTGAAATATTGCTATTACACTGATACAAATAAAAAATTTTGTTATATTTGATAATAATTTTGGAATTTTTGAATTATCAATAATAAAACTAATAAGACAGATTAAGCAAAATAATAAAGCTAACTTATAATAACTAGGAAGTTTATCATAATTAATCCAAAAAGTTTTTCCATTTTCTACACCACATAAAAAAAGTAATGCAAAAAATGTTAAAAAACCAATGATAATAGATGTAAAATATAACACTAGACGATTATTTTGTTCTTTATCCTTTGATATAAATGAATAAATAACAAACAAAATACTTATTGGTATTATTAAAATAGAAGCTTGTTTTATTATTATGTTAAAATACATTTTACAAAAAGGAATTATACTATTTATAATATAAACATAAAAACTCCCATTATAATCAGGAGTGTGGTCATTACCTCTTATATAGTATAAAAATATGGATGTAAAATAAATGATATAAACAGCAAGGATTTTAATAAAATTTTTCTTAGTTACAGTACTATTTAAACTATTTTTATTTTTTAAGAAATTAATGATTAAATAAATTCCAAGAATAAAAAGACTAATTAAAACAGGGAAATTAATAACTTCTACAGTTAATCCTAATAAAAATGCTGTAACTAGTAAAATTATATAATTAATATTTGATGGTATTTGTTTTTTTGTAAAATAATATGCTAAAAGACTTGAAAAAATTATAAAAATCCATGTACTCATAGGATATTCAAAGAATATAACATTTTCTATACAATTAAAGTATTTGTTCATACCAAAAAACAAGTAATTATCGTTAAATAAAGTAAGAAAAATAGTAATATATGAAATTGTAAAAAAAGGATTATATATTGGAGGTTTCAATAAATTATTTTCATTTTTAGAAAAAAGAAAAAATACATTTGTAAAGAAAAGGCAGGTTATAGCAATCAACACACCTTTTACTAGTGCTGTATATATTGGCTGAAAATCATTTGGATGAATATTAAATATCTTAGGCAAAGTATATGAAAATAATTGAGCAAAAAATGTTGCAAAATATCTACCATGTTCAGGTTCTAAAAATTTTCTATTATATGCAAGCACATAATCATGCCCAGTTAATATATCATATTGTAGTAAATAGCATACAATATATATAGAAAAAATAAAAACTGCTATAAATATTATTGACCATAATATTTCCAATTTTTTTAAAAACATGTTGTCCCTTATTATTTAGTTATCCCTATTATAATTTTAACAAATAATTATTCAAAATAAAATATTGTTCATTTAGTTTAAAATATAAGAGCATTGTACATTGATTACAATGCTCTTATAAAAATTTTAAAATGTTATTATAAACAGTTATTAGTACCCTTGTTCTTCGATTTCTTGGTTACATTCATTTACAACGTCCATAACAGCTTCTTCTACAGATCTGCCTTCCAATTTTACAGAAAATGCTGCTGCATTTTCATGTCCACCACCACCATGTCTGCGTGCTAATTCGCTTACATCTGCATGTAAACTTCTTATACTTATGCTGACTTGGTCTTTAAATGGACTCGCTTTAAAACCAACTTCTACACCTTGAATTTCAGGCATTGCACCTGCTACTCCCTTTATCGCATCTTTGGCTTCTTGGAAATATCCTTGTGCTTTTGCTTCTTTTTTTGCTGCTGCAAGCTCTTTATCTTCAATTAAAAATGCAACTTTTCCATTTTCTGAAAATTGTACTTTTTCATTAGCTAAATTTGTTACATTACGAACACATTGAGGTGTATTACCTAATGCATTATTTTGCATTTCTCTGTTATTTACACCATTTTCAATTAATAATGCAGCATCAGTAAAAGGAAGAACATTTTGTGAAAATTTTAATCCTCCTGTATCCGTTAAAAGACCTGTAAACACAGCATTATTAAATGTTTTTGATAATTCTTTAGGATCCAGTCCTAATGGTTCTGCAAATTGCATTAACAATTGTGTTGCTGCTCCACAACTTGCATCTATTAAATTTAAATCTGCATAATTATTATCAACCTTCTGCCCATTAACTTCCTCTTGAATATAAGGATGGTGATCAATTTTTAAAGTATGTTCTGCTTTTTTATATATTCCTTCATAATAATCTTGCGACATCATTCTCGTAACAGAAGTATCTACTGATACAGCTAAATCATATTTGCCATGTCTTTCTGCCATCTTGTCTGCATATTTTGCATCACCATTAGCATAAGTTTCGACTACATTAATACCCTCTATTCCCTCTTTCAAGTATTCATATCTTTTTGGTAATGGTCCAAAAATAAAACAATCAACATCTTTACCTGTTACTTGATGTAATAAAGACGCACATGCAAAACAAGAACCAATACTATCTCCATCTGGAGATTGATGTCCTGATACGGCAATTCTATCTATATCAGGTGATTTTATAACATCAACCATTTGTTTAATTATTTCAGCATTTGCTTTAGATTCAGGTTTCCAACCCCCAAAAGAAGGCTTTTTTACCATAGTACGATTATAAGCTGCCATTTTATCCAATGAAGATTGATTATATGAAGAATTTTCATTTTTTACATTTTCTTCCGGCTTACTTGTTTGTTGTACTTCTGATTTTTTTAATATAGCTTTATTTGCTGAATTAATATTAATTTCCATGTACACCTCTATTAATTTTTAACATCTATTCTAAAGCGACATAAAAAAATTTTTGCTGTTATTATAATCAAACATTTACAAAAATTAATATTTGATTTGTGAAATCTATCGTATAAGTTATTTAAAATCCATTAGGTTAAATTATTAAAAGACCTAAAATTAATAATATTTTAATTTTAGGTCTTTTAATTTTTACAATTCAATATTTATATGTATTATTCCCATAATACGTCTTTTACTATTTTATTTCCTTGAGATTCAGCAGATAAAGCAACATTCATAGGAGTAAAAATAAATACATTATCACTAATTTTGTGCATATTGCCATTCAATGCATGAGTTGCACCACATAGAAAGTCTACCAATCTCAATGCATCTGCAGTTTCTAATAAATGGAGATTAACAATAATTGATTTTTTGTCTTTTAAATATTTAACAAATTCAACAGACTCTCCATAAGTTCTAGGTTCACAAATCATAACTTCAGTATTATTTTTATTGAAAGCTACTACTTTAGATTGATCTACAGGTTTTATATTTGTTGATTTCATTTCTGCCGCCGTATCTAATGCTAAATTTCTATCTGTACCATAAGGTAAAATTTCTTGAGTTTGCGTATATATTTCTTCTTGTGGTTCAAAAACCCCAGTTATTTGTTTTACGAATGATTGTATTGTATCTTGTACCGTCACTTATTGTTCCTCCCATTATAAATCGTTTTTAAATAATATTCTACCTAATCTTACTATTGTTGCCCCTTCTTCTGCAGCAATACGAAAATCATTACTCATACCCATTGATAGCTCTTTCAATTCAATATTAAATTTCAATGATAAGTCATTTTTTAATTTATTCATGTCCCTAAACAAAATTCTCAGATAATGCTCATTTTGTGATAATGGTGCAATATTCATTAACCCTTGAATTTTAATTGAAGGTAAAGCTGTCAATTTTGCCATACAATCATAAATACTTTTTACAGAAAAACCAAATTTTGAATCTTCTTCAGCATTATTAATTTGAAGAAGGATATCTTGAATAATTCCTTTTCTTTGAGCTTCATTAGAAATTGCTTCAGCAAGCTTCAAAGAGTCTACAGAATGAATTAAATCAAAATTTCCAACAGCAAGTTTCACTTTATTTGTTTGTAAATGTCCAATAAGGTGAAACTTTGAATTATTCTTAACTTCATCGGGTAATTTTGATATTTTTTTTAGAGCATCTATAACTCTATTTTCACCAAAATTACGTAATCCGGCTTTGAAATATTCAATAATCGTTGTTTCATCAAAATATTTCGTTACTGCAACTATTTTTGGATTATAAGGTTCGAGTTGTGTATTTATGACATTAAGTCTTTCAGTTATGGCATTTAACATAAAATCGCCTCCCTTAAAGCATGTGTTTCATAAACACTTCTTTATTATACGCAATCATTAAAAAACACACAACAAAATGTATATTCTTCATATAATTGTGTATTTTATATTACCCTGAAAACCATGTAGTCATGGTTTTTTCATGATTTAATTTTGATTTAATATTTCTTAATAATGTCCTCTTGTTATATGATTTTTAAATAAAATTCCGGAATTAGGCATATTACAAATCTTACTTTGAATAAATGATAAATATTTCTAATACAAGTAATATAATTTTTCATATGGACACAATGTTAAAATGTTATTTAGAAGATTTTAAATTATATTTAGAGGTAGAAAAAAATTTTTCGCCTCATACTTTGCGTGCTTATGCATCTGATGTATTAAGTTTTTTAATTTGGTTAGATAACATAAGTATAAATATCGTCAATTATGAAAAATTAAAAAATTATTTAATTTTTTTACAAAAATTTAATTATTCAAAAACAACAACAGCTAGAAAAATAGCATCTTTGAGGACTTTTTTCAAATATTTATACAGAGAAAAAATTATTAATAACAATCCTGCTAAGGGTATTCATTCTCCTAAAAAAAATCATAATTTACCTAATTTTTTGACAGAAGAAGAAATAGAGGAAATTTTAAACAATATAAAAACTAATACTCCTGCCGGTTATAGAAATAAGGTAATTATTGAACTTTTATATTCAAGTGGAATGAGAGTTTCAGAGCTTAGTAATCTTAACTTTGAAAATTTGAATATTGAAAATAACGAAATAAGAGTAATGGGAAAGGGGGCAAAAGAGAGGATTGTTTTAATTTCGGATAAAGTTAAAAATTTAATAAAATTTTATATACAAACGGTTCGTCCGTTATTGAACTCAGAAGGTCCACAAACTGAATTGACAGATTTATCACCAATTTTTATTAACAAAACAGGGTATAGATTACACCCTCAAAGTATAAGAGCAGCAATAAAAGAAACAGTTAATACAATTCAATTACCAAAGCATGTTACACCACACGTGTTTAGGCACAGTTTTGCGACAAAAATGCTAAATCACGGTGCAGATTTGAGAGTTGTTCAAGAATTGTTAGGTCATTCAAGTTTAAGTAATACCCAAATATACACACATGTAACGGTTGAACGTCTTAAAGAATCATATAACGAAGCTCACCCAAGAGCATAAAAAAAAAAGGAGATATTTATATGTATGATGTAATAACAATAGGTAGTGCGACAAAAGATGCTTTTATAGAAACAGATGATGCCAATATAGTATCTGTATCAAAAAAAGATTGTAAAAGTGAATTTATGTCATATCCTTATGGTTCAAAGATTGAAATAAATTCATTTTCAATAGCCCTTGGAGGAGGTGCTGTTAATACAGCATGCAATTTTGCTAATTTGGGTATGAAAACGGCAACAATCATAAAAATAGGTAATGACTCTACTGGAAACGATATTTTGTCGTTATTGAAAAAGAGAAATATTGATACAACTTCAGTGGTAGTAAGTGAAAAAGAAACTACCGGATTTTCAGTAATATTATTGAGTTTTCAAGGAGATAGAACAGTATTGGCCCATAGAGGACCAAATGCAACGATAAAAGAAGAAGATATAAATTTTGAAGCAATAAAAAAATCAAAATGGCTATATATTGCACCATTAAATGGAGAAAGTACAAATATTCTTGATAAGATAGCTGATTATGCAGAAAAAAATAATGTCAATATGGCTATTAATGTAGGCACCAGCAGCATAAAAAGAGGTAAAAAATATCTTGATAAAATATTAAAAACTGCAGAAGTTGTTTTAATGAACGCAGAAGAAGCATCAATGCTTACAGGTATAGAAAGACGTTCTGATACAAAAGAAGAAAAGTTTTCAAAATGTCCTATTCATCCGGATATGGTTAAGACATTAAAAATGTTAAAGTCCACAAAAGCCAAAATAGTAGTAATAACAGATGGAAAGAATGGTGCGTATGCATATAATGGAAA
Organism: bacterium; assembly: GCA_017406505.1. Classification (GTDB taxonomy): domain Bacteria; phylum Cyanobacteriota; class Vampirovibrionia; order Gastranaerophilales; family Gastranaerophilaceae; genus RUG841. The sequence goes on along the minus strand of JAFQYI010000111.1, from coordinate 370 downwards.
AATCTTTTATAAATGTGGAGAATTTCCTGCAAAAGTAGTAAGCACATTAGGGGCAGGTGATGCATTTGCATCAACTTTTGTAACAATTTTAGAAAAAACTAACTGGGATATTGAAAAAGCACTAACAGCAGCTTCAATAAATTCTGCATCTGTAGTTGAAAAATTTAATGCTCAAGATGGTCAATTAAATGTAGAAGAAATTTTTGAAAAATTAAAATTCCATCCCGAATATCGAGTAAATAAATATACGGAAGAGGCATGTAGAGAGAGGGAAACAGAGAGTTAGTATAATTATTAACAAATGTAACAAAGTGATAAAAAAGTATCATGAAAATAGAGTAAGAAGTTTTTAAATAAGTATAGAGGATAT
>JAFQYI010000110.1 GCA_017406505.1 bacterium | reverse complement strand
TAAGTGCAGATCCTGCGAGAATAAAAGAAGTAATAATGGCAAAAGAAGAAAATAAAAATCTTTCTGAAGCAGAAATAGAAAAAGAAATTCAAAAAGAAATTGAAGCAAAACATCAAAAAGCACAAAAAATATTAAATGAAGCCAAATTAAATCCTGCAAATTTTGCAACATTAGCAAAAGATAATTCAGATGACCCCGGAAGTGCTACACAAGGTGGGGATTTAGGATATTTTACAAAAGAACAAATGGTTCCTGAATTTTCAGAAGCAGCATTTTCAGCACGTCCATCAGTAGTAACAGGTTTGGTAAAATCACCTTACGGTTATCATATTATTTTGGTAAAAGACAGAATTGCTGCAGGAACAGAACCTTTCGAAAAAGTAAAAGAAGAAATAAAAATGTATCTTGAACAGCAAGAAAAAATGAAAGTTCTTCAAAATTATTTAGAAAATGCTAAAAATACAGCAAATATTCAATATATAGAACCATCTTTTAATCCTGAAGAAATTCAAAAGAAGATTAAGGAACAGGCAAAAACAAATCCTGAATTAAGTAAAATGATAGAACAACAAACTAAATAAAAATGCAGATAAAAAGGGGAAATAAAAATCCCCTTTATTTTTAAGGAGAATATTTATGCGAGAACCGGTAAAAAGAGAAAATCTTCAAGAGTTATTAAAAGAGCTTCGCAGTCAAGGAAAAACAATAGTAACAACAAATGGTTGTTTTGATATTTTACATGTTGGACATGTCAGATATTTAGAAGAAACCAAAAAATTTGGTGATATATTGATAGTTGCCCTTAATTCCGATAAATCAGTAAGAGAATTAAAAGGAGAAGGTCGTCCTATAAATAATGAAAATGACAGAGCTGAGGTTTTAAACGGATTAAAAAGTGTTGATTATGTAGTGTTGTTTGACGAACACTCTCCGTCACAGCTTTTAGCAGAAATAAAACCTGATGTACATACAAAAGGTGCTGATTATACTGAAGAAACATTACCGGAAGCAAAAATTATTAAAGAAAATGGCGGCAGATTGGAATTTATTCAATTTGTACCAGGAAAATCAACAACAGCAACTATAAAGAAAATAAATAATCAGAATTAAATATCTCTATGTGTGAATGTTCTTTTTCCAGAAGAAAACTCAGAAACAATATCGCCATTACCAAATATTTGGTATTTATAAATTGTTAATCCTTCAAGACCTACAGGACCTCTGGCATGTGTTTTGTTTGTTGATATTCCAACTTCTGCTCCAAAACCATATCTAAATCCGTCAGCAAATCTTGTTGAAACATTGTGATATACACCTGCAGAATCTACCATATTCATAAAGAAACTAACGTTATTTTGATTTTCGGTCATAATACAATCAGTATGTCCTGAACCATAGGTATTAATATGCTCAACAGCATCTTCAATATCTTCAGCAACTTTTACGGAAAGTTCTTTATCTCCATATTCATTAGACCAATTTTCAACAATACCAAGTGTATTATCAATTTTTCTACATTCTTCATCTCCATTAATTTTTACACCAAATTCTTTCATTTTTGAAATAAAAATTGGTAAAAAACTATTGATAATATTTTTATGGATTAAAATTGTTTCTACAGCATTACAAGCTGCCGGATATTGGCATTTTGCATCTTCAATTACCTTTATAGATTTTTCAAAATCGGCACTTTCATCTACAAAAATATGGCAAATTCCACTTGCATGTCCAAGCACAGGTATTTTAGTGTTTTCTTGAATATATTTAACAAGGTTATTAGAACCTCTTGGAATAATTAAATCTATAGATTTGTTTTCAGCAAGCATATCAGAAACATCTTCATGCGAAAATAAAAGATTAATAACATTTTCAGGAAAATGGTCAGTTTTTTTAAGTGCTTCCGAAATAATTTCAAATATTACACTGTTTGTATTAACAGTTTCTTTTCCTCCTTTTAACAGAACAGCATTACCCGATTTAATTGCAAGTGCAGTAATTTGAGCCAATACATCAGGACGTGCTTCAAAAATAACACCTATTACACCTATTGGACAAGTAACTTTTTTTAAAATTAAGCCATCTGCAAGTTCTCTTGTAAATAAAATTTTATTTATAGGGTCATCTAATTTAATAACATCATAAATCCCTTCAATCATAGTTTTAATTTTGTTTTCATCAGCTTTAAGTCTGTTAAATACTGCAGCAGATAAAGTTCCTGTACTTAAAGATTTTTCAGCCAATTCCAAATCTTTTTGATTTGCTTTTAAAATAGAATCAATATTTTTTGAGAGAGCTTCTGCAATATTCTTTAAAGCTTCGTTTTTGATTTTAGTATCTAATGAGGATAGTACAACTGAAGCTTTTTTAGCATTTAAAGCAATATTTTTAACATTTGACATATTTTTAATACCTTATTTACAAAATAACTATATTATCTCTGGTTATAATGGCATCATAATTCTTGTAACCTAAAATTTCAAGAATTTTTTCCGAATGAACTCCAATAATTTTTTTACAATCAGCACAAGAATAATTGACCATACCTCTAGCAAATTCATTACCATTTTCATCTAAAACAGAAACAACTTCACCTTTTTTGAAATCACCTATTATATCGGTTACACCAATAGATAAAAGACTGGCTTCTTTTTCAAGCAAAGCTTTTTTTGCACCACTATTTATTTTAATTTTTCCTGTAATATTTGTAGCATAACCAATCCAACGTTTTCTACCTGTTAATTGTTCTGTTGGGAGAAAAATTGTTCCGATATTATCTTCTGTGAAAATTTTCTTGAGTATATTTGGTGTTTTTCCACAAGCAATTATTACATGACCTCCGGAACGTGTAACGACTTTTGCAGCTTCAAGTTTGGTTTTCATACCACCACGTCCACCTTTAGATGCTTCTTGTCCCATACATTCTATTTCAGGAGTAACTTCTTCTACAATAGTAATTTTTTTAGCATCATTATGTTCTTTTGGATTTTTATCATAAAGTGCATCTATATCGGATAAAATTACCAATAAATCAGCTTCTAATCTGCTTGCAACAAGTGCTGAAAGCTTATCATTATCAGAAAAACTTACCTCAAAAACCTCAACTTCATCTTCAAGTTCTGATGTCGAAACTGTATCATTTTGATTAATGATTGGTATAATCTTTAATTCTAACAGTCTGTTTAAAACGTTACTTAAACTTAAATATCTTACTCGTTGAGAAAAATCATCTTCAGTTAATAGTATTTGAGCACATGTAATATTGTATTTGTCAAAACCATGTTCATATATGGACATCAAAGTTGTTTGTCCTATTGCAGCACATGCTTGTTTTAAAACAATATCCGATGATGTATCACCATGAACCTTATTTGCACCGAGTCCAACAGCACCGGAAGTTACAATTATTACTTCTTTACCTTGCTTATGTAATTTTGATATGTCCTCAATAAAAGAATAAATTCTGGAAAGAGAAATTTCTCCATCATCACCTCTTAGGACATTTGTTCCAAATTTAAAAACAATTCTTTTTGCATTCTTTATATCTTTCATAAGAAAATTATATCTTTTAATCTGTTTTTTGCAATGGTTCTGGTGATAAAAATGCAGGTTTGCCGGAAATTTCATTAAAAATTATTGCAGGATTAATTATTTTATCATTTGATTTTATTGGTTTATAAAAATCTTTTACAAGTAAGATTTTGGTTTGAATTTTTTCACAATTATTATTTTCTAAAAATTCTTCAGCTTTTTTAGCAGAGCTCATATAATTTCTATTAAGAAGATAAATATTTTTATTATCAAACTTCAATTTTAAATAATTAATTAAAGATTTTAATATATACCAATAATCATCTTCCATATATTTTGCGACTATTAAGTCTATTAAAATATCATTTGAATTATATTTTCTAATATCTGCAAATGCACAAATATTTTTATTATCTTGTGTTTTCATAAAACATTTAATACTATTGTTAAAAAGTGGAGAAATAAATTCATTTGAATCTTTTTCCAAAGAAAATCTAAAATGATTTTCAATACATTCATTAAAGAAAACAGAAATATTTTTAGCATTAACGTTCTTAAATTTTGTAAAATTTGCGTATTCAACATTTTCTAATGAAAAATTTGTTATTTTCCAAATTACTTCACGAGAACATAACCTGAAACCACACATTTTAGAAAATAATTCAGCAGAAGTATCATCATTTTCGTCAATTAAAACGCAAAATGTATCAGCTCCCAATGCTCCATATTTTGTTACTATAAAGTCAATTAACTGTTTGCCTTCATCAAAAGAATTTTCATTTAAAAAAAGTCTTTTGATAAACCATTTATTCACATTTCCAATAGAAGCTTCAATGGTAATAAAAGCTTTTACATCATTTGCTTCATTAATTGCAATGTAGGATTCCGGAGATTTTCTAAAGTTTAAAGGAATGAAGTGTTGAATTAAATCAGAAGGAATACCTTTAAGCACTGAAAAAAAAGATATTTTTTCATCAGGAACAATTGATGATAACATCTTACTGACTTTTGAATAATGTAAAATATTAAATTGTCTGATTTTTGCCATAATAACCTTATAATATTATAATAACATTTTTATCATTTTTTTCTATTAACAATTTTAAAATATTACACCGGCTTCTCTCGGATTTCGTCCAAAAAGTTTTTTATCGCTATATTTTGAAAATACAAAACAAACATCTGACATATCTTTTTTATTGTAAATTCTTGCTGTAAAAGATTTATCTTTTTCATATAATTCGCAAACTAATAAATCAGACAAATATGCTTCTTTAACAAATTTTACGCAATAGGAATCAGCAGAATATAATTTAAGTATTTCAGTAGGAACTGTTTCAAGAGCAAGCCAAAGATATGATAAATTATTGACATGATAATTAAAATCCAAATCTCTAACTGTAACAATATGTTCTTTTTCTGCTATTTTTTCACCTTCAATTCGATATAATTGTTTTTCAAAATTAGGAAAAACTTTTTCCTTACAGATTTGAAAATCTTTTAAAATATCAATAGATTTAATAGGTCTGCGTGATTGCATATCCAACAAATACCAACAACTATCACCTTTGGCAATTAAATTATTTTTATAATAAAGTTTAAAATCAACATATGTTCTTAATACAGTTTTCTCTGAAATCCATATTTCGACATCAAATTCTTCACTCCAATAAGGCATATATTCAGAAAATTCAATATGTAAATCTGCAATTACCCACACAATATTCTGTTTGCATAAATCAAAAGCAGCAACATTATTTTTTGCACAATACATAGCAAATGTTTCTTGAAAAAACTTTGCCATTGCAATTTTTGTCAAACGGTAGTTTATATCCATATCTCCACTACCAACATTAAACTTTTTTCTAAATTTTAAATTCATTTTATTTTCCTATACAAAAATGTTCAAATATATTATTCAAAATATCATCAGTAACAAGTTCACCTTTGATTTCACCCAATTGTAAAAGAGCTGTTTTGATATCAATAGAAATTAAATCTTGTAGTTCTTGTCTTAAAACTCCATCAAGAGCTGTTTTGCATGACTGTAATGCTTTATCAAGGCAATTTTGTTGTCGCTGATTCGTTATAAATTCTGTTTCTTCATCAAGATTTTCACAAATTAAATTTTTAATTTTATTTTTTAAATCATCAATATTTTCACCTGTAACAGATGATATATTCACGCAACCATCATATTTTTTTTGTGATAAATCAATTTTTGAAGCAACTTTCAAAACTGGTTTACCAACTGTTAGTTTAAAAATATCGTTATCAATATTTGTCATACCAGTTTGAGAATCAAATAAAAACATAACAGCATCACATTCATCAATACATTTTTTGGTAAAATCCATTCCGATTTTTTCAATTTTATCTACATTCTTTTCATCACGAAGTCCTGCTGTATCAATCATAGTTACAGGGATACCGTCAATATCAATCATTTCTCTTATTGCATCACGAGTAGTACCTGCCGTATCAGTAACAATAGCTCTTTCAAAGTTTAAAAGTACGTTAAATAATGATGATTTACCTACATTCGGTCTGCCGACAATGGCTATTTTAACGCCCTGCCTTAATACATCAGAACTTTTTGAAAAAGCTGAAACTCTTTCTATTTCTGAGATAACTTTGTTTAGTTCTTCTTCAATATAAGAATATTCCGGTTCAACTACATCTTCCGGAAAATCTATTGCTGCAATAATTTTAGATAATAAATTAAAAAGCATTTGATAAATTTCTGAAATTTTTTGAGAAAGTTTTCCCGAAAGATTAGAAGCACTTTTAACAGCAAATTTCATTGTTTTAGCATGAATAACGTCAGCAACGGCTTCTGCTTTTGATAAATCCATTTTACCGTTTAAGAAAGCTCTTTTTGTAAATTCTCCTCTTTCAGCAGGTCTTGCACCATACTTATATGTTAATTCCAGAATTTTCCTTACAATATTTATACCACCGTGGCACTGTATTTCAACAGAATCTTCACCTGTATATCCTGCTGGAGATTTAAAAGGTAAAACAACAACTTCATCAATCATTTCACCTTCATCAAAAATAATTCCATACATAATTTTAGAAGGAATTAGTTTTTTTGAAAAAATTTTTTCACAAATATCAAATGATTTTTCACCTGACATTCTGATAATACCAATTGCACCTGTTCCAAAAGGTGTTGCAATTGCACTTATTGTATCTGTTTCATAGTTTATAGACATATTTTCTATATATCAAAAAAATGAGTTTTTTTCAAATTATTGCACCTATTGTTAAAATAAGATATAATTCTTTCAGGAGAAAGATATGACAGATTGTATTTTTTGCAAAATCGCAAATCATGAAATACCAACAGAACCGGTATTTGAAAATGACAAAGTTATTGCTTTTAATGATTTGAATCCCCAAGCTCCTGTACATATTTTAGTAATTCCAAAAGAACATATTTCCTCATTAAATGATGCAAATGATTTTAGTATTATGCAGGATTTATATTCTGCTATAAGGGAAATTGCTAAACAAAAAAATATACAAGATTATAGAACAGTGATAAATACAGGAACCGGAGCAGGACAGACAGTATTTCATTTGCATATTCATGTTTTAGCAGGCAGACCATTACTATGGCCTCCGGGATAATTTAAGGATTATTTAATGGAATATCTACGATGGTATGATAAAGATCCAATAATAAGAGAATTTATGAAAGTTCTTGAGCATCTTGATAAAGATGCTATTGATTTGCTTGCTCAAGATTTTATACAGACTATGATGGAAGATGAAAGAATTAATACAGACAGAGCATTAAAATCTCTTATTGAAAATGTTCCTCCCGGATATAATCGTTGGTATGACAAAAATTATGATTTACATTCCTGTTTAGAAGTTTTAAAATCTCTCGAGCCTGAACATCAAAAAATTGTTGTTGAAAGATTTAGAGAAGCAATGTATCAGCTTATAGCCTCTCTATATTCAGGTGATAGCAATGACGAAGCATAAAAATGTTCTGATAACAGGTGCTTCTAAAGGTATTGGCAGAGTTATTGCCAAATATTTTGCAGATAATAATTTTAATGTTTTTGTAACTGCAAGAAGCGAAGATTTATTGAAAGATTTATTTCAATATCCCAATATAAAAGGATATTATGCATGTGATTTGACGCACAACTGCTATGATGCGTATAATGAAGCCGTAAAAATTTTAGGAAATGTTGATATATTAATTAATAATGCTGGTGGATACGTTTGCTCCAAAATAGAAAAAACTTCTGATGAAGAAATTTCAAATTTACTAAGGTTAAATATTGAAGTTCCATATAAACTTTCTAAATGTGTCATTCCTGATATGAAAAAGAGAAAATTTGGACGGATTATTAATATTGGTTCTATATCCGGAATTGTTGGAGAAGCATACGCAACATTATATTCAATGACAAAGTCAAGTTTTGTAGGTTTTTCAAAAGCTTTAGCACTAGAAGTTGCATCTTATGGTATAACAGTCAATACAATTCATCCCGGCTGGGTTGATACTGATTTAATACATACTGAAAATCAAACATTTGAAGATGCTGAATTAATAGAAACAATTCCACAAAGAAGATTTATAGAGCCTATAGAGATAGCAGTTTTAGCGAAATATTTAGCAAGTGCAGAAGCAAAAGGATTAACCGGACAATCAATAAACCTTTGTGCAGGAATATCAATGGGATAATTAAACTTTTTATCAATGACATTGTTAAGGCGAATTTGTATTATTTATACAGGGAGAAATTATATGCCTTCACAGTTTAAGAGTTTAACAAATAAAGAAAAAATGGAATATGCAGAAAAATATTTAGCTAATTTCATTATTGAACATAAAAGGCATTTTAATTTTTCAGATTTACAAATAATAAAAATTCTTGAAAATTCATCTCAAAAAATAAAAAAGATAAAAATGAATCAATTAAAATTTTTTATACTAAAATTTTTAAGGTGATTTAATATACTTTGATGCACAAAAAAGTGAATTTCTTGATAAAAATTTTATAGATGATATTAGTTATGCAAAATGGAATTATGAGAAAAATAAATTTCAGCAGGCATATCCTCAAATATTAAGAATAGATGATAAAGAATTAGATGCAGAAAAATATAAACTTTTTTCTAAATAAGGAAAAGGTTATTATTTCCAAAAACAAGCATCAATTTCCATGTTTTCATCATCTTTTGTAAATCTTATAACATTACCGTTTACAAGTATATAGCAAGATAGGTAGGGTATAGCCTTTCGTCTTAGTCTATAAACGGTATAAATACCCTGATATTTTCTTGCAAATTCTATACCGTCAAACCATGTTTTTTCAATAATATCATACCCGTTGGCTTTAGCGAACAAATATACTTCTAACGGAATAAACGGAGTGTTTTCGTTTATAGTCATTATTATTTTTTGCCAATATGTAGCCTTATCTGATTTCATCATCTTTTGTTATTATATATACTTTATTAATTTCATTACTTCTTTTAAGTCTTTTGACAAATTATATGTATATATTTTATTGCTGTTCAATTCTCCTACATAATACAAGTCTCCCTCAATTGAATCAAACGAATTATTGTGTCTATCTTGAAAGTCAATTATTCTTTTTGGTATATCTGATTTTATTTTTTCATCTCTGTTATTTAATGCTGCAACATCAACTACAAGTACTGCAAAATATGGATTTCTTTTATATTTTTCTTTTAAAAATAATACAAAAGTTTTATCAAAATAAAAATTTCTAATATGCTCTGGAATCCCTAAATCAAGGCATAGCTTTGCTGCTTCACATTTGATTTCTACACCATATTCATTCTGAAATTAATATTTTCGATAGTTTTTTATTATAAGATTTTCTATTTTAGGGAAAGATGCACTATGTTTAAAATTTAATTTTGGAATTTTAACAAAATCTCCCTCAATTATTTATTGCCTTTGAATTTTTTTGATTTGTTCAATATTTCATCGTAATATGTTTTAAAATTATTTACATTATCTGTTGTTAAATACGAATATAGAAAAATGAATTGTTTACAAAACGTTTACAGAAAGACATTACAGGAAAAAGCATCTTGATTAAAACAATACAAATCATCTCGTAAGTTAAGAAAATAAAAATAAAG